>NZ_JANBOB010000001.1:0-174771 GCF_035615195.1 Acinetobacter sp. IK31
AAACTTATTTCCAAAACCAACTTCTTATCAAATCTATCACTTAAAGTAATCTACTCAATTCCAAGTAACTGTTTTTCAACAAGTTTCTATCTGCATCACCGCCGATGGATGTGCATTATAGACCATCTAATTACGTTGGCAAGCGAAAATTTAAAACTTATGACTTGAGCGTTCATTTTTAAAACAACAACCATATTAACCAATTGTTTTATATCAATAATTATTTTAATTATTTATTTTTGACTTAAATAAGCCAGTATCATGCTCGATAATTCTTGTTTAAGTTGTTGTTCTGAGATAAGAAAATTGTTCTGACTAACATATCTCATCATTGTAAAAAGCGTACTATTGATGATTACAAAGGATTTATGCTTCACCTGTTCGAAGTCCCATTGATGGGGATTTCTACTAAATGTATATAGTCCAACTTCAAAAAAATGTTTTTCTAAAATCTGAGCAGCTTGCGAATGACTATAGTCATGCCAATGCTTCAGTACCTCTATAAAAAAACCATGATCGGCTTTTAATGCAGCAAATCCTAGTTCAATTGCTAAGGGGATAAGGATATCCAAAGGAATATTTCCTTGCTGCATAACTAATTCTTTGAGTTGCTGCCCCAATAGTTCGCTTTTACGGCGCAACAGTTCTTCTATGATTTGATCTTTATTCTCAAAGTATTGGTAAATTGAACCCACACTTACTCCAGATCTCTCTGCAATTTTAGGAGTCGTGGTATGGAGCAATCCATACTGGGCAATACAATGTTGTGTCGCCTCTAAAATATGGTCAACAATAATTTTTGAACGCTGTTGCTGGGGGGCTTTTCTCATCGGTTTTTTATTCTTTAAATGCGAATTGAATGCGAATAATTATTCATATTAGCCTATTTATTATTCAGCTCAATAAGTAAGTGACAATATGCAAACAAGTAGCCCTACTCGACTTGCCACGTTTAATGAAATGCAAGACAGTAATTTCTTTACTCAGTTTTTAAATGTCTGTTGCGAAAAACCAGCACAGCCAAACTATACGGAATATGTGACTTTACAACGTGCTCTTTATGAAGGGGACGTTGAAATGGATAAGGTGATTGATTGGGTTATGCAAAATCCCAAAGATCACCGCATGATTTTTGAGAAGATATTATTTCAAGGCCGCAATGACTTATCTGAGCCAATACCTACTGAGTTAGAAAATTTCTTTAATTACATTGAACAAAAGCCTGAATGGTTAGACCAACACCAAATTGATGAGGCTGTTAAATTTACGCATCGTTTAGGAATTAATAATGGTTTTATTCTTAGAGATTTATCATTAATGGCGGGATATTTATACCCGGGGTTTAATCAGCCTCTCATTTTAACGGGTGCATTGAAGAAACAGGCGGGTACTCGTTTAGCAGAAACTACAAAATGGTGGGTTGATATTACTGAACCTGAAGGGCTTACTCATTTAAGCGCAGGTTTTACCTCAACCATTTATGTTCGCTTTATTCATGCACTCGTTCGCCGACAATTGAAAAAGTCTGAACGGTGGGATAGTGAAGTTTGGGGAATTCCTCTTAATCAGTTTGATTTAGCAATGACCAATTTAGCGTTTAGCAGTGTGGTTTTGCTCGGTATTCGAGCTTTAGGAATATGGCCGACAAAACAGGAAACTAAGAGTTTTTTGCATTTTTGGCGTTATGTTGGCTGGCTGATAGGTATTGATGAAAAATGGCTTATTCAATCTGAAACTGAAGGCTGGCGGTTACTTTACTGGATGCAGTTTGCTCACCCGTGCTCTGATAACAGCAGTGTTGAATTAGGATCAAGCTTATCTAAAGAGCCTTTTGAGAGAAAATATCTGCATTTACGCTCTTTGCAGCAGAAGCTTGCTTATCGACAACATTTAGAACTTACTCAATTTTTTATTGGTAAGAAAAGAATGAGATTACTCGGATTGCCTCAACAATCTGCTTCTTGGTTCGCTTATTATCTGATTTTACGTAATTCACTACTTTATAGTGGTGCAAAGCTTTCACCAAAAGTTGAAAATTTTTTATCCAAATCAGGCCGCAATATACAAAAACTTGGTCTAAGGCTTTATCAAAATCAAGGTAAAGCAAAAACCTTGGCGAGTATGCATCAATAATTTTTAAAACCTAAAAATAAAAAATGGAAGCCCATTAACCAGACTTCCATTTTCAAATATTAAAAAGCTTATTGAGCTGATGAACTGTGCATTTCAGCGTGGTTCATTTGCTCGGGCGACTCCATCATCTGCTTCTTTTTTTGACTTGGCATGTAGTCAGGCTCATTGTTAATCGCCAAGTAAAAAATGATCATAAATAATAAAGCCAAGATAGAAGCCACAATAAGTAACTTCCATCCCCACCACGATTGTTCAGGCGATAATTTATTTGTCATTTCATTTCTCTCATTCAATTAATATTTTCAATTCATATAATTAAGTTAAAACGTATTAAAACTTCATGCTCATACGAACCCAGTAGTTTCTTCCGATATTGTTGAACTGCTCTTCACTCGCAAATCCAAAACCAGCACTACCCGCTTTGTTTAAGTGTTCGGTGTAGGTTTTATCTAATACGTTATCAACACCAACAGAGACATCAATATCTTTACGAAGGTTGTAACTTCCGTTTAGAGAAAGAGTCGAAAAACCTTTACTTGGTTTTAAGTCATATCCCACGATGTTACCTTGATGTAGACTCACACGGTTTTGCTCAGCAACAGCTCGCCACAACAGACCTAAATTATATTTGTCAGCCACATAGCGAATATTTAAGCGACCTTCTAAAGGTGAAATTTGAGGTAGTGGTTTGTCATCTGTGGTGTTTTTACCCCATGCATACATAGCACTTAAATCAGCCTGAATATGGTCGGTAAATTGATAGCCAATACCTGCTTCTGCACCTGCAATGGTTGCATCGACATTTTTGGCACCCGCAGTAATATCATGACTCATATCATGTCCGCCCATATCCATACTTGGGTGATGGTGATAACTCATTAGAATGTAGTCATCTACTAAGCCCGCATAAGCAGAAGCCCATGTATTTAAAGCACCATGTTGTTGCTGAAAGCCCAGATCCAACTGTAGTGTTTTCTCAGGATTCACACCGTTAAAGGTATTGGTTGAGCCAGCATTACCATGTTTAGGCGAAAAAAGTTCCCAATAATCAGGCATACGCTCTACATAACCTAAACCGATATAGCTTTTTAGGTCATGCTCAGGATGTTGATTTTCCCAGCGGACAAATGCACTTGGTAAAGTCTTTTCAAGTTTAGTATTAAAGCCTTTTGCTTGAGAATCTGCGCGCTCATCTTCAACTGTTACTCTATCTAAACGCACACCTGTAACCAGTTTGTTGAGATCGTTCCATTGATAACCGAGCTCACCAAAAGCGCCATATGATTGAAAACGCATATCTTGACGATATGGAATATTCATAGAAGGCATTGTTGGCGATGACATGCTACCGCCATGTTTATTAAATTGAGAATCTATACCTGTGATCAGGCTCCATTGATTCCATTCAGAGGTCATGGCCAAACGGGAGTTTAGTGTACGGCGCGTCACTTGCATTGCCATTGGGTTCGGCATCAGCATAGTCATACCACCATGGTTCATTTCAACTAATGGCGGTGTACGCAAGCTAAAGTTATCCATAATATGGTCGTTATAGCTGTAGTTCACCTGCCCTTCAATTTTCTTAATGACATCAGTGATATTTTTCTTTTCGAAACGTAGACCTAAGCTTTCACGCGCAAATTGTGAACCGTCCATTGAGCGTCCAGCATAAAGCGATTCGCCATCAGATTTTCCACCAGTGAGTTCAACCCATGTGTTTTCATCTGGAGTGAAACCAAGTGCTATATCAGCATTCCATTTCTTCCATGCTGAAGGCACAGTATTTCCGTCACCATCTTGATAACTATTGGACTCAGAACGATTGGCATTTAAACGAATATATTTTTTCTCATCACCAATTGCCGCTTCAACATTATGATCAATACGTCCATATGAACCTAACAAGACACTGGCTTGCCCACGATAAGGTTTCTCTGTAGTGAGCTTTTCAGGTTGACGTTCAAAAAGGACTGTTGCTGCTGAACCTGTATTGGCATATTGAACCGTTTGCGGACCTTTAATGACAGAAATACGGTCATAACTTTCTGGTGAAATATAAGAAGTTGGAGCATCCATACGGTTTGGGCATGCGCCTAAATTTTCAGTTCCGTCAGTTAAAATTTTGATACGTGAGCCAAACATACCTCGGAATGTTACATCGCCATTTGTTCCACCGCTTTGTATTGAGTTAAAACCCATAATACTTTGCAGGTAGTCTGCGCCATCGGTTGCGGGTACTGGCTGAATTGGTTGCTTTGGATCTGCATGTACGATCAGGCCGTTTGCATCGTTGCCTTGCTGTGCAGTAACAACGATAGGTGCCAATGAGTGAAACGATTTTATATCGATATCATTTTTTTGGGAATCAGCAAAAACTATACCCGAATGAGAGACAGCAAACATCGCAACCCATAAAGGTTGTAATAAGAATTTAGACTGTGACATTTTTTATACGCTCTAAAACATAAATAAAGTGATATTGAAGTCAATCAAGACCCCAACAAAAAATTGCTTTTATTTATGCAAATAGAGGCGGTGCACGCCCTTGCGGGAGTAGGAAAAGTCGCTGTAGCGCAAAATAAACATGTTTGAATGCTTGTTGATAGGCGACTAAGCGAACTTGTATGCGAACTAAAACTTCTTTTACGCCGAATTCAGGCGGTAAAACCAGATTGGCATAGACGGTACAATATTGACATTGATGGTTTGCATCATGATGGTCATGGTGTTCAGGTACTTGAGCCTGCTCAATATGATGTTCATGATGCGAATGCATGGTATGTGACATGGCTTCCGTCTGTGCTTTGGGCTTCAGCAAAGCACGGGTAATAGTTTCACAGACCGGAGCAATTTGATATTGCTTCGGTAATAGCGGCTGTAGAAATACCGCGACCTGTAAAAATACTGCTGCACATGCAAGCAGTAAACCACTACGAAAAACCAAAAATCACATCCACACTATTTTAATGTTTCAACAATAGAAATTTTTAACGTTTTACTGCAACTTTTTCACGCTCACGTTGACGAACAACTTTTTCGACTTTTTCACGCGCACGCTGACGTTTAAGTGGCGACAAATAATCCACAAATAATTTGCCATTTAAGTGATCCATTTCATGTTGGATACAAACAGCGAGAAGTCCATCAGCTTCTATCTCAAATGCTTGACCTTCAAGGTTAATTGCCTCAATTTTCACACGTGACGGGCGCTCAACTTTGTCGTATATTTGTGGCACCGATAGGCAGCCTTCTTCGTACTGCTGCTTATCTTCTGTCAGCGGAGTGATTTTGGGGTTAATAAAAACCAAGGGTTCATCTTTAGCTTCAGATAAATCTATAACGATTAACTGAATATGACGGTCTACCTGTGAAGCTGCTAAACCAATACCTGGTGCGGCATACATGGTTTCAAGCATATCTGCTGCAAGTTGACGAATTTCATCAGTAACTTCTTCAACAGGCTTAGCAATGGTACGAAGACGGGGATCAGGAAAACTTAAAATAGGTAATAAGGCCATACTGACGTCCTCACTTATGCCATTGATTGAAAAACCAAATGAAGGAAATACTTCATCGAAAAATTGTGTGTAAGCCGCTCATTATAACGCATCTGCACACATAATTTTTAGGAATTATCATAATGAAAAAGGTTTTTAACGGCATGGTTGAATTTCATGCTTTGGGGATAAAAAAGCATTTACTTGCTTTCGCACTTTTTACAGGGGTTGTAATAGGTACAGTAGCAGAGGTTCATGCTGCTAGTCCGAACCATAATCCCCCCTCTCTAAAAAGTAATGCACCACATGTCTACGTTGTAAAACGAGGAGATACCTTATGGGATATTTCAGCTCATTTCTTAAGTAAACCTTGGCGTTGGCCAGAAATCTGGGCAAGTAACCAGCATGTCAAAAATCCACACTGGATTTATCCGGGTGATCGATTATTGTTATGCAGTTTAGCTGGTCGACCATTGATAGGAAAAGATGAGGGCGATGGTTGTGTCGGCATTATTCGTCGCTACACAGGTAAAATGACAAACTTACAACCTCAAGTTCGTGTGGAGTCGCTCAACGACAACGTGCCTGTCATTCCGCTTGAACATATCAAACAGTGGTTAGAACACAGCACAATTTTACCAACTGACGCAATTGAACATACCCCTTATGTAGTGGGAACTGCCGATCAGCGCGTACTTGCGGCAAAAGGTCAAACCATTTATGCGCGCGGACAAGGTTTAATTGATGGTCAACGTTATGCAGTTTACCGTGAAGGCGAACCTTACTATTTCACAGACAGTAAAGGTAAAAAGCACAGCCTAGGTATTGAACTGCAACAAGTTGCCTCTGGGATTGCTATCTCTTCTGAAAAGGATATAACAACGCTTGAGTTAACTGATAGCTACAATTCTGAAGTACGCCGTGGCGATCGGATTATGCCAGAAGAAGATGCAACATTGCCTACCCTGTTTTATCCAGTGGATGCCAAACAAGTTACAGAGGGCGGTAAGATCATTCGTGTCATGGGCTCAATTGGTACCGCTACCAAAAATAGTGTAGTGACTTTAGACCGAGGTACAGCTCAAGGCGTTCAGGTGGGACAAGTTTTTGATATTACCCAAAAAGGTGAAACCATTCGAGACCCTAAAACCAAAGAACCAATACAGTTACCTGGACAACAAATCGGTAGCCTTATGGTATTTAGAACATTTGACCAGCTTAGCTATGCTTATATCTTAGAAAGTGACTTACCTATTAAAGTAGGTTCAAGCATTCAGCCACCTCGTCTTAACGATTAACGCTGGATATACACTTTACAATGCTTACTCAACTTTCTTCACACCATTACCACACCCTTAAAGTGTGGTATTTGGTGCAGCACTCTTTGGTCAGTTTTAAAAAAATTGTCGATTATTTTGGTACTTGTGAAAAGGCCACTCAACCTACCGGACTCGCCCAATGGCGCAATCTCGGGTTACATGCCAACCATTTAAAACGTGTAGACGAATTTCAAACTGCTCAGGGTCAAGCTCAGTTTGAAAAACTGGTTCAGCAGATCCATCAATATACTGACTTTATCTTAACCTCAGATGACTCTGGCTATCCTACGCAATTGCTACCTTACACAGACCATCCGCCCATCATTTTTGGGAAAGGCCAAGCTCAAGCTTTGTTGCAACCACAAATTGCTATTGTGGGTAGTCGAAAACCAAGTCCTCATGGCCGTCAAGTTGCTTATGATTTTGCGTATTACTTAAGTGAAAAAGGATTTTATGTAAGTAGTGGTTTGGCATATGGCATTGATGAGGCTGCCCATCAAGGAGCCTCAGCTCATCAAAGGACTATTGCTATAACAGGAACAGGTTTAGATAGTACCTACCCTGCTCAAAATAAAAAACTTGCAGAGCAGATCTTGGATCAAAACGGCGCCATCATTACTGAGTTTTTGCCCGGTACGCCGCCTTTACAACAGCATTTCCCTCGTAGAAACCGAATTGTCAGTGGTCTAAGTTTAGGCGTGTTAGTGGTAGAAGCGACTTTAAAAAGTGGCTCACTGATTACTGCCAACAAAGCTGCCGAGCAAGGTAAAACGGTATTTGCTATTCCCGGTCATATTTATAGTGAGTTTCATCAAGGGTGCCATCAGCTCATTCGCGAGGGGGCTATTTTAGTCGATCATCCTGAACAGATTATTGAAGATTTAGCCCTTCCTACCCAATGGCAAAGCCAACAGCAAAACCAAAGTGAGCTAGTTGTTTCTTCTGCACCAGAAATTCCGAAACATTTAATTAATCTTTATCAATCTTTAGACTGGGTCGGCCAAAATATTGACCAGCTTGTTTTGCACCATTCACAGCCTGTTGCAGAACTCACCTCTTCACTCATGGAACTAGAACTACTGGGTTTATGTATGCAACAATCTGGACTGTATTTACGTTGTCGTTCTTAATAGTGGAGCGCACAATAGCAATTCTGTCTGATTGAAAGGAAGAGTATTACCATGATTACCACCTCAGTTACCGAAGCAGCCGAAAGTTTACGTCAAGGTGAAGTCCTAGCGTATCCAACTGAGGCCGTTTGGGGGCTAGGTTGCGACCCTTTTAATGAACAAGCCTTTCAAAAAATTCTCGAACTTAAACAGAGGCCGATTGAAAAAGGTGTGATTTTGCTAGCAGGTCATATTAGCCAAGTTGAGCACCTATTAACCTCTTTACCAAAAACAACCCAACAAGAAATTATTGATTGTTGGACGAATCACCAACCGTCAGAAAGAGCCACAACTTGGCTCTTGCCTGCTGGCGAAAATGTTCCTTTATGGATTAAAGGTGAACATCCTCTTGTGGCTGTTCGAGTCACCACACATCCTTTGTGTGTGGCGTTATGCAATGCTTTTCATGGTTTTATTGTCTCGACTAGTGCCAACCCAAGTGGGCAAGAACCTGCTCATTCACTACAAGATGCCTGCCAATACTTTGGTTCACAATTAAACTATCTCAATGGTGACTTAGGCCAAAGTCAGCAGCCAAGTAGAATTATTAATGCGCTTACTGGAGAGATTATCCGCGCCTAATTTCAGACAAAAAAAAGCTCAGTTATATAGGGATAACTGAGCATAAAAAAGGATGGGTATATACCGCATCCAGAGGGTTTGGATATCTCTGCAACGAAAGATAATCTGCTAAAAAGAGCATCTTTCGTAGTGGTCGCTATTATGGGGTAAGCCATCAAATGAGAGAAATATATAATTTCTCTAAAAAAAGCATGAAAAGTGTAGGGAATTTACGGCTTTTCGTTTATAAATTAAAATTATATTAATATTTTTACTCGAATTTTTTAATATTTATATTTCAATCTGTTTTTATAAACTATTTATAAATCATATAGAAAAGCTTTAACTGATAGAAAAATGGCATATTTTGATCAATTTTTTTCAAAATATGCCATAGTTTTTTCACTGACTTTAGTTTTGCTCTTGTATGAGTTCACTCTTTTTAGCACTGACCTTCTTTTGAGCCATAACAATGCCTATTAAAATTATTACACCACCTAGTGTGTGATAAATGGTCCACTGCTCAGACAACCAAACACTTGCAATAATTGCTGTAAACACGGGAACTAAATTCATAAAAATACTGGTTCTATTCGGGCCTAATTGCTGAACAGCCAACATCCAAACTAAAGGCGCAATGAGTGAAGCAAATACTCCTGCATAAATAGCACTCGGAGCATTTTCTGCATTTAAAGCATCCAGTCCGAACCAGAAAATTAACGGAAGGTGAAACACAACAGAAAAACCAATCTGGACATATAAACTCGTCATGATGGGCAGAGGCAACTGCCACTTCTTAAGAAAAACCCCATAAAATGCATAAAAGAACACAGCAATAATCATTAAGGCATCACCAAGATGTCCACCGCCATTTAATAAGTGACTAATATTTCCTTGGGACATGACATATAGCAATCCTGCAAAAGACAAAATACTGCCAAACACTGCATATCGATTAGGTACATCTTTCAAAATGGCAAGAGAAACAAAGATCGTAAAGATCGGGATAAATGCATTTACAATTCCCATATTTGTGGCACTTGTATAATGGGCAGCCGTATAAGCAAGTCCTTGATAAAGCACCATTCCAAATGCACTTAAAATTGCAAGCTTAGGCAGATATGGTTTTATTAGATGTCGCTGTTTCCAAACAGGTAACAACATAAATGGGGTTAAAATAATAAATGCGATTAACCATCGGTAAAAACTGATACTTACCGGAGAGATATAATCTGAGACATAGCGGGTGACTACAATATTTAAAGACCAAATCAGTACTGCCAAAATGGGAAAGATAAATGCCCATTTGTGATATTTCATGACCTGACTCATAGTAATACACCATCTACAAAAGAGATTTTATTTTGAAGAATGTCTTAATAAATTGAAATATCGTATTTCCGACATTGATATTGAAGTTAGGACATCATCTTTTTTAGAATCTAAAATAATGTCCAAGTTTTCATGGCATGTTCCACAACTTTGTGTAATTGCTCATTACTCGCCCCATCTCTTGCCTGAATCGTTAACCCTTGGATGACTGTTGCATAAAAGTCTGTCATTTCCTGTAACGGCGCATTTGGAGACAAATCACCCTGTTCTACGCCTTGTTGAAGGCGTTTGAATAATTTGTCTTTGGTCTTTATTCGTTTATCGAGAAGGTTCTGTTGCACATCCTGAGTAGCATCAGAACAATTCATAGCAGCAACAACGAGCATACAACCAGCAGGCTTATTTGGCTGAACAAGTCGTTTGACGTTATCGTATAGATAAAGTTCAAAAGCGATTTTTGCTGTTTTTGCTTCTAAAAAGATGGTTTCAATAGGGCATGCTTCATGAGCTAAATAGTAATCAATACTTTGATAGAACAGCCCCGCTTTATCTCCAAACGCACTGTATAAGCTTGGTGCTGTAATTTCCAAAGCCTGTGTTAAATCACTGATCGATGTTGCTTCATAGCCATGCTCCCAAAAGAGCAACATTGCTTTTTGCAAAACCTGTTGCTCATCAAAGCATTTAGGACGTCCACGCTTTTTTTTCAGCGTGTCCTCAGCAGCAATCAAATTTGTTTCATGCTTATTTGTCATAAAGATCACATCTATTTTTATAACAATCGTTATTAAATTAATTGACGTTCGATTTTTTATCAACTATTTTATTTTCATAATGATCGTTAGTTAATTAATAAATTGCCTTTCTTCACTCCAAGTTTAGCCAAGTAAGGATTTCTTATGGACCAACCCAGTGTCTCTAAAGCGCGACCCACGACCTCCCCTCAAGGAAGCTGGTTTGCCATTTTGGCCGTTGCTATTACAGCATTTGCATTAGTAACAAGTGAATTTTTACCTGTTGGTGTTTTAAATAGTGTTGCAACAGATTTAAATATTTCTGTAGGTAGAGCAGGTCTTATTATTACTGTACCCGGCATTATGGCAGCAATTGCCGCCCCTCTATTGCCTGTTTCTGTAAAACTACTTGATCGACGTTATGTTCTCATTTTACTGACAGCAATTATGGTGATTGCCAATACCATTACTGCTTTTGCTGAAAACTTTCATATTTTATTACTCAGTCGTTTAATTTTAGGAATCTCAATTGGTGGGTTCTGGGCCACGGCAATCGCTTTAAGTGGAAAATTAGCTCCCCCTCATCTCCCTATTGCCAAAGCAACTGCTGTTGTAATGGCAGGTGTAACTTTTGCGACAGTTTTGGGTGTTCCCATTGGAACATGGTTAAGTGAATTTTATGGCTGGCGCAGCGCTTTTGGAATTACGGCAGGAATTGGCTTAATTGTTTTAATCTTACAATTAATCTTTTTACCTAAACTTGTTCCAGACTCGCCAATCCATCTGAGGGACTTACCAGCATTATTACGCACACCTAAAGCACGTAGCGGTATGCTTATTGTTCTACTTATCGGTCTCGCTCATTTTTGTGCATATAGCTATTTAGCACCTTTCTTCAAAAATATTGCAGGTTTTAACGGTACAACCATTAGCTCACTATTATTGCTCTATGGAATTGCAGGTATTTTCGGAAACGCGTTTGCTGGCTATAGCGGTAATTTAAATGTCCGATATACACTTGCTTTTGTTAGTGCTTGCTTTGCAATTGTATTTTTTGGATTCCCACTTTTTGCCATTCATGAATTTGGTGCTATTGTCTTAACGGCTTTATGGGGATTTGCGTTTGGTGCCTTCCCTACCTCAGCAAATATCTGGATGTTTGTACATGCGCCAAATGCAGTTGAAAAAGGTATGCCTCTTTTTGTAGGTATGTTTCAGGTCATGATTGCGACGGGTTCATTATTAGGTGGATATGTGGTTGATCATTTCAATGAAAATACTTTAATTTATGGTGTATTAAGCTTTGTTGCCTTAGCATTACTTAGTACATTTACTTTAGCAAAAGGTTTAAATAATCCTAAAGCTACTTGTGAAAATTAAAATATGAGTCAGAGCATATAGATGAATAATGAGGACCAGCAATTTTCTTTATTGAACAGTATTGAAGTTCATGAATTTCTATATCAAAAAGAAGATATTGTTCGTCCTCATGCCTCTCTTTGGGGAGATTTTAATTTCAGTCTAAATGGTATTTTAGAAATGCAGGTGGAGGAGCAATTATATTTATCCCCTCCTAGCTATGGCCTTTGGATTCCTCCACAGACCGTTCACCAATCAACTGATATCGACCATGAAATTCACTATATTTGTATTCGTTTGCATCCCCGCCTTTGCTCTATTTTAGGAGATAAGTGCCGATGCTTTAGTATTCAGCCCTTTTTTCGCACCTTAGTACTACAAATCTTGGAACAACAAAAACAGTCGAAAAAACCTGAATATTTAGAACATCTTTTACAGGTCTTATTTGACCAATTACAACAAGCTCCTGCTTATTCGCACTATTTACCTCAAACACGTCATCCGGTTTTATTACCTATTTTAGAAAAGCTTTCAGATCCATCATTTTTTGATCACTCTTTACAGCAATTACTTCAAAATTTCTCAGTCAGCGACCGTCATCTATTACGCCTGAGCCAACAAGAACTCCAGCTTTCTTTGTCTGAATGGAGAAATCGAGCCAAAATTATTTATGCGCTTCATCAAATTCGGCAAGGGACATCCATTAAACGCCTCTCTTATGATTTAGGCTATCAACACAGTTCAAGTTTTATTGAATTTTTTAAACGCTATACAGGTCAAACTCCAATCAAAATCAGGAATAACTAAACTTCATTCTATTTTTAAAATCTTTTTCTTTTTTGAACACGAATATTATTGCACTACCCCTCAATAGCAGTTAAAACAAATGCGTTACTTGATATCAACTACAAACTTTAGGAAAGACTCATGACACAATCTGTATACCACATTCCAGTAAAAGCCATTTCAGGCGAAACGGTTGACCTCGAACAATACAAAGGTAAAGTTGTACTTATCGTCAACACAGCTTCTAAATGTGGTTTGACTCCACAATACGAAGGTTTAGAAAAGCTTTATCAAGCTAAAAAAGATCAAGGTCTTGAAATTTTAGGCTTTCCTGCAAATAACTTTAAAGAACAAGAACCAGGTTCAGACGAAGAAATTCAGCAATTCTGTTCGTTAAATTATGATGTTCATTTCCCTTTATTTTCTAAAGTATCTGTTGCAGGTGAAGATAAACATCCACTTTATGAGACTCTAACAGCAGCTCAACCGGAACGCATTGGTGAAGGTCCTTTCCGTGAACGTCTAGAAGGTTTAGGTATTCCAACTAATCCAGCGCCAGAAGTTTTATGGAACTTTGAAAAATTCTTAATTAATAAAAATGGTGAAGTAGTTGCTCGTTTTGCTCCAAACCTAACTGCGGATGATGAACAAATCGTTAAAGCAGTTGAAGCAGAATTAGCAAAATAAAGTTTAAAAAAAAATCTGAAAAAGAGCGTTTTCTACGCTCTTTTTTATTATCTCGTCAAAATGTTGTTTGTTTGCAAAAATACAATCTTTCTCCATATTTTATGCCTATAGTACCTTTTTGCTTTATTTGATGTTGTTTGTAGTTATGAAAAAAGTTTTACAGGGTGCATTTCTTCCTTTTGTAATTTTTGCCTCAGGCATGCTTTTACTCGGGTGCGATCAGGCACAAGACCATGCTACTGAACAAGAAAATACTGAAATAACCGAACAGACCTCTGATCAAGCTATTGAACGACAAGAACCAGATATTGCTCCGAGCAAAACCGAACTTAAAAGCGGTAATATTTTTTATATGGTTCGAGATGCTGCTAATTTACAGCTTAAAGCTGGAGATTATGTCGAGCAACTGAAAGACACTCAACTTGACGTTGAACAAGCGATTCAAGATAAAAATCAAAATGAATTAAAAACAACTGTTTCAACGTTAAAACAGCAGTTACAAGGTTTAAATCAAGCTCTTCTCACCTTGGATATCAAAAGTCAGGAAATTGAGAATATTCGCCAAAGTTTATTACATGCCAATCAACAAGCTCTTAGCATGCCGTTACTAAATGGGAAATTAGATCAAATCAATTTTGACCAAATTGAAAAACAGCTGAATACCATTCAAATGGATATGGTTAAACTCGCAGCTATGATTATGGCTGGAGATGAGAAACCAGATTCAAAAACTGATTCTTAACTTATATCTAAATAATAAAAAAGCCACCTTACGGTGGCTTTTTTTAATCTCAAACCGACACTTAGAGTGCGCGGTTTTTGATTTTACGAATAGTTTCAAGCTGTGCAGCTGTTTCTGCCAAGGCAGCCAAAGCAGCAGCTGAGTCCAAATCACTCTTTTGGTTTGCAAGCAATTGTTCAGCATTTTTACGTGCTTCTAAAATTGCAGCTTCATCCAAATTGTCAGCACGGATTGCAGTATCTGCAAGAACCGTTACAACATGTGGTTGGACCTCTAAAACACCGCCAGATACATAGACGATTTCTTCTGTACCATTTTCCAACTGAACACGAATCGGGCCCGGTTGAAGCAAGGTTACGAGTGGTGCATGTCCTGGCAAAATACCAAGCTCACCACCAGCACCTTTCGCGATTAACATCGTTACTGCGCCAGAGTAAATAGACTCTTTAACACTTACGACATCACATTGCATAGTCGCCATGAGATGATCTCCTTAAATTAGAGTTTCTCAGCTTTAGCAATCACTTCGTCAATACCACCAACCATATAGAACGCTTGTTCTGGGATGTGATCGTATTCACCAGCTAATAGACCCTTAAAGCCACGAATCGTTTCTTTAAGCGATACTAATTTACCAGGAGCGCCAGTAAACACTTCAGCTACGTGGAATGGTTGAGAGAAGAAACGTTGGATTTTACGCGCACGGTAAACAACCAATTTATCTTCTTCAGCTAACTCATCCATACCCAAGATTGCGATGATGTCTTTAAGCTCTTTATAACGTTGCAAAATGTTCTGTACAGAACGTGCAATTTCATAATGCTCTTGACCAACAACTAATGGGTCTAACTGACGTGAAGTTGAGTCAAGTGGATCGATCGCTGGATAGATACCAGAAGATGCGATGTCACGGCTCAATACTACTGTTGCATCTAAGTGAGCAAATGTAGTTGCAGGCGATGGATCTGTTAAGTCATCGGCAGGTACGTATACTGCTTGGATCGATGTGATCGAACCAGATTTAGTAGACGTAATACGCTCTTGAAGAACACCCATTTCTTCTGCAAGTGTAGGCTGGTAACCTACCGCAGATGGCATACGACCTAACAATGCTGATACTTCAGTACCTGCAAGTGTATAACGGTAGATGTTGTCGACGAATAATAATACGTCACGACCTTTACCATTTTCGTCTTTTTGATCACGGAAGTATTCAGCCATAGTCAAACCAGTTAACGCTACGCGTAAACGGTTACCTGGTGGCTCGTTCATCTGACCGTAGACCATTGCTACTTTGTCAAGAACGTTAGAATCTTTCATCTCGTGATAAAAGTCGTTACCTTCACGAGTACGCTCACCAACACCAGCAAACACAGATAAACCTGAGTGAGCTTTCGCGATGTTGTTGATCAACTCCATCATGTTAACGGTTTTACCAACACCAGCACCACCGAATAAACCAACTTTACCACCTTTTGCAAACGGGCAAAGTAAGTCAATTACTTTAATACCAGTTTCTAAAAGGTCAGTAGAAGCCGCTTGTTCAGCATAAGAAGGCGCTTGACGGTGAATTGGCAAACGTTCTTCAGTTGCAACAGGACCTGCTTCATCAATTGGGCGACCCAAAACATCCATGATACGACCAAGCGTAGCTGGACCTACTGGAACAGAAATCGGTGCATTTGTACTAGTTACATTAAGGCCACGTTTAAGACCTTCTGTAGAACCCATTGCGATGGTACGAACAACACCATCGCCAAGCTGTTGCTGAACTTCTAATGTAGTTTCAGTACCGTCAACTTGGAGAGCGTCATAGATCTTAGGAACGCTATTGCGCTCAAACTCGACGTCGATAACCGCGCCGATGATCTGAATGATACGACCGCTACTCATTGCTGTCTCCTCAATTCAAACTTAATAATGTTAAACGGCAGCGGCACCGCCAACGATCTCAGAAATTTCCTGAGTAATCGCGGCTTGACGCAACTTGTTGTAAATGAGCTGTAGGTCTTTAATCAATTGTCCTGCGTTGTCTGTCGCTGCTTTCATCGCGACCATACGAGCTGACTGCTCACATGCAACGTTTTCAATCACACCTTGATAAACCATAGACTCGATATAGCGAACCAACAAACCATTTAACAATTCTTCTGCTTCTGGTTCGTAGATATAGTCCCAACCATAAGTACGGTTGAGATCATCGCCTTCTTCTGCCGGTGCTAAAGGAACAAGTTGTTCTACTTTAGGCTGTTGAGTCATTGCATTGATGAAGCCATTTGATACGAGGTAGATACGATCTAATTCGCCCTTATCAAATGCATCAAGCATAACTTGTACTGAGCCAGTTAACTGTTCCAAACTTGGCGCATCGCCAAGCTGGGTAGTTGCACCAAGCACTTTACCGCCGTAATTCTTAAAAAACGAAACCGCTTTTTGACCAATTAAAGCAAATTCAACTTCAATTGACTGCTGTTGTTGTGCTTTGACATGCTGCACAACTTTCTTGAACAAGTTAATGTTCAAGCCACCTGCCAAACCACGATCTGAAGACACTACGATATAGCCAACACGCTTAACTGGGCGATCAACCATATAACGGTGTTTATATTCAGGGTTTGCTTGGACTAAGTGAGCAATTACACGGCGCATATTATCGGCATACGGACGGCCCTGAGCCATGCGCTCTTGCGCACGACGCATTTTAGAAGCAGCTACCATTTGCATCGCGCGAGTAATCTTTTGCGTGCTCTTGATACTAGCTACTTTGGCGCGAATTTCTTTTAAATTTGCCATACGCTTAACCTAGTATTCGAAAGCTCTTTCGAGCTTCCGAAGGTTGATCCGTGAACCAAACTTAACTAAAACTAAACTTAGTAAGTTTGAGTCGCTTTAAAGCTTTCAATACCTGCTTTGATTGCTGCTTCGATGTCTTTGTTGTAATCACCAGTTTCATCGATTTGTTTCATCAACGGAGCATATTCTGAGCGGAAGTAAGAGATTAACGCAGCATCAAAGTCTACGATTTTCTTAACTTCTACGTCAGACATATAGCCTTCGTTAGATGCATAAACAGAAACAGCCTGGTCAGCAATTGAGTAAGGAGCATATTGCTTTTGCTTCATTAACTCAGTTACACGTTGACCATGTTCAAGTTGTTTACGAGTTGCTTCATCAAGGTCAGAAGCGAACTGAGCAAACGCAGCCAATTCACGGTATTGTGCTAAAGCAGTACGGATACCACCAGACAATTTTTTGATGATCTTAGTTTGAGCAGAACCACCAACACGAGATACAGAGATACCCGCGTTCACAGCAGGACGAATACCTGCGTTGAATAATGATGTTTCTAAGAAGATCTGACCATCAGTAATCGAAATTACGTTCGTTGGTACGAATGCAGATACGTCACCTGCTTGAGTTTCAATAATTGGCAATGCAGTTAAAGAACCAGTTTTACCAGTTACTGCGCCATTAGTGAATTTCTCAACGTAGTCAGCAGATACACGAGAAGCACGTTCAAGAAGACGTGAGTGAAGATAGAATACGTCACCTGGATACGCTTCACGACCTGGTGGACGACGTAAAAGTAATGAAATTTGACGGTAAGCAACTGCTTGCTTAGACAAATCATCATAAATAATAAGAGCGTCTTCACCGCGGTCACGGAAGTATTCACCCATTGTACAGCCAGAGTACGGAGCTAAGTACTGCATTGCAGCAGGATCAGCAGCCGCAGCAGCGACAACAGTTGTATACGCCATAGCGCCAGTTTCTTCTAGCTTACGTACAACGTTTGCAATTGTTGATTGTTTTTGACCAATCGCAACGTATACGCACTTAATGCCAGAATTTTTCTGAGCGATAATCGCATCGATCGCCATCGCTGTTTTACCAGTTTGACGGTCACCAATAATCAACTCACGCTGACCACGACCTACAGGGATCATGGTATCAACTGATTTATAACCAGTTTGAACAGGTTCGTCTACAGATTGACGCCAAATTACGCCTGGTGCTACTTTTTCAACAGCATCAGTTAATTTTGCATCAATTGGGCCTTTACCATCAATTGGGTTACCCAAAGCGTCGACAACACGGCCAAGAAGTTCCGGACCAACTGGAACTTCAAGTACACGACCTGTACAACGAGCTTTTTGACCTTCTTGAAGGCTTAAGTAGTTACCTAAGACAACGGCACCCACTGAATCCTGTTCTAGGTTCAGTGCCATACCAAATAAGCCGCCGTCAAATTCGATCATTTCACCGTACATTGCATCAGCAAGACCGTGAATGCGCACGATACCGTCGGATACCATAACAATGGTACCTTCGTTTTTAGCGGTCGCGCTGGTGTCCAGATCGCTGATACGCTGTTTAATGAGCGCACTGATCTCGGATGGATTCAGTTGTTGCATTGCGCTATTCCTCAATCTTTTAATAGTTCAGTCTTCATCATTTGCATTATGCAAGAAGACGAGTACGCATTTTTTCAAGCTTGTTAAGCGCAGAATCATCTATCACTTGATCGCCTGCACGAATTACAACACCTGCAATAAGCTCAGGTTTAACTTCAACTGAAACAGTTACAGTACTGTTAAAACGCTTTTCTAAAGCAGATTTTAACAACTGTTCTTGGTCAGCAGTTAATGGGAAAGCCGATTCAATCACGACATCCACATTGTTGTTATTCTGTGATTTAAGCTGTTCATATTCTGCTTCAATTTCAGGTAACAACATTAAACGATCATTATCTGCAAGAAGTGTCAAAAAGTTAGACACTGCTTGAGACTGATCTTCACCTAAAACTTTAGCAAAAAGCTTCACTTGCTCCACAGGAGTAAGTTCAGGGCGATTTAAATAAGCGGAAAATGCTTCGTCTTGCACCGCAGCACTGAGCACTTGTAACGCATTCGACCAATTGTCTGTTGCACCTTGCTCAGAAGCATAAGCAAATGCTGCTTTGGCATACGGACGTGCCAACGTCAAGAGTTCAGCCATGATTCGCCTCTCTTAAAGTTTAGCAGCCAGCTGAGACAGCATGGCATTATGAGCTTCTGCGTCAACTTGCTGGTTCAGGATTTTTTCTGCGCCAGTTACTGCTAAAGCAGCTACTTGTTGACGTAATTCTTCGCGAGCAGAATTGATTTCTTGGTCAACAGCTTCTTTAGCCTGTTGACGAATACGCTCACCTTCAGCCGCAGCTTGAGTACGCGCTTCTTCGATCAATTGTGCTGCACGACGGTTCGCTTGTTCGATCAATTGAGCTGCTTGTGCTTTAGCTGCATCAAGCTCTTGCTTTACTTGCGATTGTGCATCGGCAAGGTCAGCTTTCGCTTTTTCTGCTGCATTTAAGCCATCAGCAATTTTACGCTGACGCTCACTAATCGCATTGATTAGTGGTGGCCAAACAAACTTCATGCAGAATGCAACAAAACATGCAAACGCAATCGCTTGACCAATCAATGTGAGGTTGATATTCATTGCAATTCCTCAAATAGTGGATTTAGGAATTAAGATGATTAACCTACAAATGGATTAGCGAAGATGAAGAACAAGCCAATACCAACACCGATCATAGGCACAGCATCAAGAAGACCCGCGATTAAGAACATACGAGTTTGAAGTTGTGGAGCCAATTCTGGCTGACGAGCTACAGCTTCTAGAAAGCGACCACCCAAAAGACCAAAACCAATCGCAGTACCTAAAGCACCGAAAGCGATCAAGATAGCAGATGCAATTGCAACTAGACCTAAAGTGAGTTCCATGAAAAATTCCTCAGAGGTTAGGTTATTACCAAATTAAATTAAAAAAATTCAGCCCAACCATCGTTTGATAGTTAGGCAATACCATTAATGTTTTTCGCTTGCCATGCTCAAGTAAACGATGGTAAGCATCATAAAGATGAATGCCTGCAACGTGATTACAAGAATGTGGAAGATCGCCCAAGGCACAGATAACGCCCATTGAATCCAAAACGGCAATAAAGCAATTAGGATAAAGATCAGCTCACCAGCATACATGTTACCGAATAGTCGGAGAGCTAATGAAATAGGACGAGCAAGGAATGTTACCAATTCCAAAATCAAGTTCACTGGAATAAGCAACGCTTTTGCAACTGGATTACTTGGGTTAAATGGGTTAAGTGCCAACTCGCCAACGAAACCACTAACACCCTTTTCGCGGATGCTGTAGAACAAGATAAGTACAAATACAGATAAAGACATACCTAAGGTAATGTTTGGATCTGTAGATGGAACAATCTTGAAGTAAACGTGGTGAGGATTCATACCAAATACGTTTGCACCTACAAATGCTGCAACTTGAGGAATCCAGTCAACTGGAATCAAGTCCATTAAGTTCATGAGGAAAATCCACACAAAAATAGTGAGAGCAAGTGGAGCAATTAAACGTGATTTGCCATGAAAGGTGTCACGGACACTTGAGTCAACAAACTCAATGATCATTTCAATCGCAGACTGGAATTTAGTTGGAACACTTGCATTTGCAGTTTTCGCAACAATCCAGAATAACAAACAGAAAATAACACCAAGGCCAATTGACCAACCCATTGAATCCAAGTGAATTGCAGTGAACCCCATCGAATGAGCTTCTTCAGCAGTCTCAGCCAATTTCCATGTACCGTCTGGCATTTTGCCATAGGTCATATTGGTCAAGTGATGCTTGATATACTCTGTCGAAGTGAGGGCATGTTCTTCAGCAGCCATAAATCACACCTGGTCAATGTCAATTACTAAAAAGAAGGGTTACGAACATCGGCGTACTGTCGATATCTCGCCACCCTCCAAAAAATCTTCAATTCTTCTTGTTTCTACACCCGTTTTTGTTGACGTGACACCCAAAACGGAGCGACCCACGACATTGCCTGAACGAGAATAAAACCAAACAACAATGCTAACGGTGATAAAGGTTTAACATTGCTCAAAATCAAAATAAATCCAACGATCATGATTGCAAATTTGCCTAACATGCCCCTATACATGTTAGACAGCACTTGTTTTGATGCTCTCGCACCTGCTGTTCTGAAGGATTGCCACGAGAAATAACTCATAGCAAGCCAGCAAACCAGTGCACCAAGTGCCGCACTTAATGCTGCTGTCATGTCTTTTATGCTCCACGCCACGAGGGCGGAAACAGGGATCATACATGCTTGTAAGAAGACCAAAGCTTTTGCTAATCGTCGGTCAATCAAGCGACTAGTTCGGCTCATTATTTATCCACTCACAGCATAAATGCTTGACAAGTTTAGCTGATGATCGCTTTTAATCGCAGGCATTATAGAGTTACACCCCTGAACATGCAATCTTTTCCCGACTTTAGTCGGGGTTTTTCATGACAGGTGGTGCTGACGCTACAGTCAGCCTTTGTTTATTTTTTATCTTACTTTTGCGTACTTAATACACATTTATCTGTTTTTATAGCCAGTTTCTTCCATGCAGTGACGAAATCATCCTCATTATTCATGCTCTCGTCTACGGGTTGAAAAGTAATGTTACCTAATTTTTGATACTGACTTTTAGTAGTAAAACTTTCCGCTAACAAACACATCTGATTTTTCGGTCGATTATCATTAAGATACTTAATTTGAGCCGCTGTGGGTGCAACATGAGGATCATCCGTCAAAGCGCCTGCGAACTTTAAATTTAAAGAGCGTTCTAAATATTGATAGGCATCATGATATGACCAATATGGCTTACCATTACTTGTACTGTCATAAACTTGCGCAGCCTGAAACATTTTACGGGCAAAGATATTGGCATTATTCCAATATTTGGCTTTATTTTCAGGATGCTGCTGAGAACGTAAAGCTGCAATAAAGAAACCGATTCGAACTGCGTTGTTTGGTTCTAACCACACATGGGTGTCTACTGTATTAGGTAAAGCCGCACCGCGTGTACTACGCAGCGGTAAAATTGAAACTATGCCACTATCTAATAAGGCAATCGCTTTCTTATTATTACCTAACAATTTATTTAGAGGTGCTTCATGAGCCTTACCCAACCAGATCACTAAAGATGCATCATTAATTGCTTTACGGTGAGCTGGAGTTAACTGTACGTCATGACCTGTCTGACCTTTAAGTAAAAGCTGAGGTTCTTCAACACCCTGAGTGACTTCTTTTGCAATCAGATAAATCGGGTGTGTAGAAACCACCAACCCCTGACTCCACCCTAACGTACTCAAAAGAGAGAACATACTGAAAACAAAAAAACGGAACATGACAGACCATCAATTTAAATTAGCTCGAAGCATGTTATAATATAACAAAGTTACAAAAATACCTAAGATTAATCGAATGAAGCATCGCTTCATGCTAATATTCCATTAAAAATTCGAGGTTATTTCTATGAGTTCCTGCTCGCATGAACATCATGATTCTTTGCATGGTGTGCATGATCACCATAATGTCGCAAACCGTTTAGCTGAAGCAGAAAATTTATGTTCTGCGACTGGCGCACGACTTACGCCTTTGCGCAAAGAAGTTTTGGAACTCATTTTAAATGCTTCGGGCCCAATGGGCGCATATGACTTACTTGCACGCATAAAAAGTCAAACTGATCGCCCAGCTGCTCCTCCAACTGTATATCGAACTTTAGATTTTTTATTAGAAAAAGGTTTGATCCATCGCCTAACTTCTATTAATGCCTATATTCCCTGTTGCCACCCTCGTGAAGGTCATCAAGCAGCATTCTTGATTTGTACCGAATGCCACATGGTTAAAGAAGCCTCTTCTCAAGGTTTAACTCACCAGCTTGATCAACTTGCAGCGTCAGATGAGTTCGTAGCTCAACACAGCATTATTGAAATTTCGGGGAAATGCCAACAGTGCCGCACAACTCCTTAAATCCCGTATTAATTCAGCTTGAGCAGGTTTCTGTTCATCGCGATGATCGGGAGATTTTAAAAAAAGTTGATTTTTCTCTACATCAAAATGAAATTGTGTCTTTGATTGGCCCGAATGGTGCAGGTAAATCAACACTGATTAAAGTTCTACTCGGGATTCTCCAGCCAAGTAGCGGTCGTATTATCAATCATAAGAAACTTAAAATGGCTTATGTGCCACAAAAGTTCAATCCTTCACATAGCTTACCTTTGCGCGTTCAAGATCTACTTGATTTAGAAAAATGCAGCCCTGCCCTGCGTCAGGAAATTATTCAAGACACCGGTATTTCCAAGTTACAACAATCAAAAGTACAGCAACTTTCCGGTGGAGAGCGCCAACGGGTACTACTAGCACGTGCACTACTTCGCCAACCAGACATTTTAGTTCTTGATGAACCGATGCAAGGCTTAGATATTCAGTCAGAAGCTGAACTTTATGAGTATGTCCGTAGTTTACCTGAACGATATGGCTGTGCGATCTTAATTGTTTCCCATGACTTACAATGGGTGATGGAAGGAACACACCGTGTAGTATGTTTAAATAAACATATTTGCTGTAGTGGACTACCCGAGAATATTCAACAACATCCTGAATATCAGGCTATCTTTGGAACTCAACGGGTTTTCTATCAACATCATCATGATCACTGTGCTCACGGTGATGCTGCACACCCCTGCCCTCATAATGACCGCCCTCACATCCACCCAGAACCGGAAGCTTAAGCCATGATGGAATGGTTACAATTATTGTTGCCCGCATGGATTATGGGAACCTTGCTGGTGTTTTTGACTGCACCTCTTGGTTGTCTAATGCTTTGGAGACGAATGTCTTTTTTTGCTGACACCATGGCACACGGTACATTACTCGGGGTTGCCATTGCTGGTGCCTTAAGTCTTCCTCTTTGGCTTGGTGTTGCAGGCACTGCGGTTTTACTGGTCGCAATTTTATGGGCCCTACATGACAATCGCTTACCTAATGATGCTCTCTTAGCCTTATGTTCAGCGACATTACTCTGTAGCGGTTTACTGTTTATTCAACATGTTCCAAGTTTAAGACCAGAGCTTTTAAGTTATTTATTTGGTGATTTGCTCAGCATTGATTGGCCCGATTTACCCGTTTTCACTTTAGTTATTGCGATATCACTCGTGATTCTTTACCGCTTTTGGCAGCCGCAAATACAGTTTGCAATTGATCCTGATATTGCAATTAGTGAAGGGGTGAATGCAAACTGGCAACGTCTTATTTTCATGCTTTTATTGGCTTTATTTACTGTTTTAGCTTTGCGCGCTGTAGGTTCTTTGCTTATGGGTGCATTACTGGTAATACCTGCTTTAAGCGCCCGCTTACTAGCAAACTCACCAAAGCAAATGGTCATTTGGGCGTTTGTTTTAGCTCAAGTTGGGGTTAGTGTGGGCCTATGGTCAAGCGCAGCACTCAATATCTCTACAGGCTTGAGTATTGTTTTATGCATGGCATTAACTTTTGCCGTTATTTTTATAACTCAAAAGCTAAAAAATCAAACACAGGCGGCCTAAATTAGGACGCCTGATGAACTGTACTTAATAATAAAGCCGCACAGCTAAACATCACAGCAAAACCCCGATTCAAATATTTTTGCTGTTTAGGTGAGCGAAGTAGTCTTAAAACCTTTGATGCTAGACCTGTATATCCAGCCATGACAACCAAATCAATACTAATCATAGTCACAGCCATAATCACGTATTGTATCCATTGAGGCTTACTCAAATCTAAAAACTGCGGCAAAACAGCCAATAGAAATACAATCGCTTTGGGATTACTAATATTGACCACAAAACCATTTAGTAATAGTGCGAATACAGATTTATCTCTTTTTTCTTGTTGAATTTCTATATCTTTTACAGGTGCTGTCCACTGTAAATAAGCGAGATATAACAAATAAATCACACCGAACCACTTAACAAACTGAAAAGCCAAAGGTGTCGTTGCAAATAAAACGCCTACGCCCGCTGCTACAATCATAATTTGAAGTAGCAAAGCAATTTGCAAACCGATTGCATTCCAATAGCCATGCCTAAAACCATAGTTTAGACCACTCGACATTGAAGCAATTGCTCCCGCACCCGGTGAGATACTGATTACCCAACAGGCCAACATATAAGCGAACCAAACTTGCAGAGACATAGCGAAAAATAGACTATAAAAGTGGAATTATACCGTTTTATAAAGCTATCTTGGTGAGAATTCAAACAATAAAATCAAGAAATAGACTACTAACAGCTCTTCGCATCAGGCACAATAATTAAAGCTCATACTAAATTATAATTGAGGAGATACCTTCCAATGACTGCTCAATCTGTCATTTTGCCGTTGCCATCAGATCATGCACGTTTTATTGTTCTTCGTTTAAAAGACTTATCAATTGATGAATTAAAAAAACAAATTGAAGCTTTATTTGAAGCACGTGACCGCCTCATCACTCAGCACTCTGATGCCCAAATTAAAACAGCAGTCGCTTTTGGTCCCGAACTATGGAAACAGCTCTATTCGCAAACTCCTTTAGGTTTTAAACAACTTGAACCAGAACAAGGTGCATTCAATATGCCAGCTGTGCCAGCAGATGTACTCATTCATATTGCCAGCATGCGTTCTGATATTTGTTTTGCATTAAGCCAAGCATTTTTTGAAGGTATTAAAAATAAAGTCGAAGTTCTGGATGAGCGTGTTTGCTTCCGCTATTTCGATGGTCGAGATATTACAGGTTTTATAGACGGCACAGAAAATCCACAGTTTCCAGATGATCGCGCAGAAACAGCTCTTCTACCTGAAGATGCCGGAGTATTTGCCGATGGTAGTTTCATATTTGCGCAGCGCTATGCCCATGATTTAGAAAAATGGAAAAAATTGAAAGTTGATGCGCAAGAAAATATTATGGGCCGCACCAAACTTGAATCTATTGAATTAGATGATGACGTTAAACCAGAAAACGCCCATGTTGCCCGCACTGTTGTCGAAGATGATGAAGGCGAGGAAATGGAAATCTTGCGCCATAGCCTACCTTATGGAGATGGTCGAGGTGATCAGGGCTTATTTTTCATTGCCTATACTAAAGACCTCACCATTATTGATGCCATGTTAAAGCGCATGTTCGGCACAAGTGGAGATGGTATTCACGACCGCTTATTGCACTTTGTGACACCACTTGATGGCGCTTATTATTTTGCACCTAGTGAAGAGTTGCTAGAAGAAATTTTAGAGGACTAAAAATAAAAAAAGAGGAGCTTAAGCTCCTCTTTTTACACTCTCATTCTTAGAAAGGAATACGCTTATATTTGCGGTATTCAGGTTTCCAGAATGATTGATCAATTTTTTGCTGTAGCAAATCATCACTAATCGTTACCGCTACACCGTCAGCCATAGCAGCTTTCGCAACTTCAAACGCAATAATTCTAGAAACTTGTTGAATTTCACCCAACGGCGGTAATAAATCAGCATGTGGATCTTTAAGCAATGGAGAACAATTTGCTAAAGCACTACTTGATGCCATTAACATATTTTCTGTAACACGCTTAGCGCCCGATGCAATCACACCTAAGCCAATGCCTGGGAAAATGTACGAGTTATTACACTGCGAAATATTGTAAAGTTTGCCATGATGATTCACAGGAGCAAACGGACTACCTGTTGCAATTAAGGCTTTGCCTTCAGTCCACTCCACAATATCAGCAGGCACTGCTTCAACGCGTGAAGTCGGGTTCGACAATGGCATAACAATTGGTCGTTCACAATTTGCCGCCAAAGTCCTAATGATTTCTTCTGTGAACAAACCTGGCTGCCCAGAAACACCAATTAACACTGTAGGCTTAGCGTTTTTAACAACATCAAGTAGTGAAATGACTTCTTCGATATTGCCCCACTGATCAACTACCTCAGCTTTTTGCGCTAACTTACGTTGGAAGTCTAGCAAGTTTGGTTGATTCTCAGTGATCAAACCAAAACGGTCTACCATATAAACGCGAGCACGCGCTTCTGCATCGGTTAAACCTTCTGCAATCATTTGTGCAACAATTTGTTCTGCAATACCACAACCTGCCGAACCCGCACCTAAGAAAGCAATTTTTTGATCTTTTAATTGCTTGCCCGCTGCACGACTCGCAGCAATCAAGCTACCAACCGATACCGCTGCTGTTCCTTGAATATCATCGTTAAAACAGCAAATTTTATCGCGATATTTTTCTAAAAGTGGCATCGCATTTTTTTGTGCAAAATCTTCAAACTGAATTAATGCTTTTGGCCAACGGCGCTTCACAGCTTCAATCACCATATCTACAAATGCGTAATATTCATCGCCACTAATACGTGGCTGACGCCAACCCATATAGATCGGATCATTTAACAATTGTGGATTATTGGTACCTACATCAATTGTGATTGGCAATGTATAGGCTGGGCTAATACCACCACAAGCTGTGTAAAGCGAAAGTTTTCCAATCGGGATTCCCATTCCGCCAATACCTTGGTCACCAAGGCCTAAAATACGTTCACCATCTGTAATCACGATTACTTTTACATTATTTTTATTTACGTTTTGCAAAATATCATCAATCACATCACGATCTGGATATGAAATGAAGATACCGCGGTGACGACGATAGATATCAGAGAAACGCTGACATGCCTCACCCACGGTTGGGGTATAAATAATCGGCATCATTTCTTCAAGATGATTTTCGATTAAATGATAGAACAAGGTTTCGTTAGTATCTTGAATATTACGCAAATAGATATGTCGATTGATATCATCAGTGAAAGCGCAATATTGCTGATAAGAGCGCTGGCTCTGCTCTTCAATAGTTTCAATAATATGGGGGAGTAAACCGTGTAAGTTAAAGTTACTTCTTTCTTCTTCAGTGAAAGCCGAGCCTTTATTTAAAAGGGGTAACTCTAAAAGTGTAAAACCTGCATATGGGATATAAAGGGGATGTTTACTTGGGTGTCCTGATATCATTGCCTATCTCATTTTTCCAGCTTAGAGTAGAGAAAAACACGTTTTGTATGGTCTCTAAAACTCTTTGTGCGTATAAGCTTAAGCCTAATTCGTTCAAAATAGATATTTTAAACCGTGATGTTAAAATTAAAGACTATTTAGTTAAAACATGATCAAAAATTATTAATAAATATCAATATGTTAATAATTTTATATTTTTTAAAAATCTTTTATTACCTTAAGTTTAAAAGCCTAAACTATATATTTTAATACTATTAAATATTTCCACAGGAAATAATGATGGATTTACTCCCTATTTTGCTTATTAAAAATCTCCAGAAGGCTTGTATTTGTTTGTTTTTAGAATAGTGAAGCAATCCACCCTACAATATTCATTTAAGAAATAATCCTCAGTTAGTTGCACAAAAAGAATTACTGGAATATTAAATCCACTCCCCTAACTCACAGGAAATTTGCTATATTTGACGTTTTTCTGCGACATCTATTTTCGATTGATATGAATACGGCAATACAAGCAGCTCTCGACCATGCAGTGCAAAATCTTCAACAAGAAGGTGTGCTTCCTTCCGACTGGAATAATACAAGCAATTTAACGCGCACCAAAGACCGAAGCCATGGCGACTTTGCTTCTAATATTGCCATGATCGGCTCGAAAGCTGCTGGTATGAAACCACGTGATTTAGCTGAGAAAGTTCTAGCTGCATTACCAGAAGTAGCAGATATCAGTAAAGCTGAAATTGCAGGTCCTGGTTTTATTAACTTCTTTTTAAATGCAGATCAGCGCTTTGCTATTCTTGACCAGATTCAAGCACAAAAAGAAATTTTTGGTCGCAGTCAGGCAAACGCAGCGAAAAAGATTCAAGTCGAATTTGTTTCTGCGAACCCAACATCTAGCCTACATGTAGGTCATGGTCGTGGCGCTGCATATGGTATGACTGTTGCCAAATTACTTGAAGCAACAGGTGCTAAAGTTGACCGCGAATACTATGTGAACGATGCTGGTCGTCAAATGGATATTTTGGCGACCTCTACTTATTTACGTTATTTAGAATTACTAGGTCAAAACCTTGTATTCCCTAAAAACGCTTATCAAGGCGATTACGTTAAAGAAATAGCACAGACTATTATTGATAAAGATGGCAACGCATACCTTCGTGAAGTGGCTGATGTCTATAAAGATGTGCCAGAAGACGTACAATATGCAGAAGAATTAGATAGCGACGGCAATAAAGTCGTTTTATCTGGCGACAAAGAAAAACATATTGATGGTCTTATTGCCAACTCACAACAATTATTAGGTGAAGGCTACCGCGTATTCCATCAAGCTGCTCTTCATGCCATTTTAGATGATATTAAAGATGACCTTGCTGACTTTGGTGTAACATTCAATCAATGGTTTAGTGAAGCATCTCTTAGCGCAAAAATTGACGAAGCTTTAGAAACACTTGATCAACGTGGCTTCCTTTATGAAAAAGATGGCAACATCTGGTTTAAATCGACTGAATTTGGCGATGAAAAAGACCGTGTTGTTAAACGTCGTAATGGTCAAACGACTTACTTTGCATCAGACATTGCTTACCACTTAAATAAATTACAACGTGGTTATACCGACCTGATTGATATTTGGGGTTCTGATCACCACGGCTATATTTCTCGCGTAAAAGCGGCAATTGATGCGATGGGTTACGACTCTAAAAAATTGACTGTACTTTTGGTTCAGTTCGTAAGTTTATGGCGTGGCGGCGAGATGGTTCAAATGTCATCTCGTTCAGGTCAGTTCGTGACTTTACGTGACTTACGCAAAGAAGTAGGTAATGACGCGGCTCGCTTCTACTACGTGATGCGTAAGAGTGAACAACACATTGATTTCGACCTTGACCTTGCTGTGTCACAAAGTAAAGACAATGCTGTGTACTACATTCAATATGCACATGCACGTATTTGCCGTATGTTAGAAAAAGCATTAAACACAGGCTTACAGTTCGATGTAGATGCTGCACGTACACACGCTACTCGCCTATCTCTTGATGCTGAAACTGAGATTCTTGCTAAACTGGCAGCTTATCCAGATGCAGTGTTGCGTGCTGCAAATGCGTATGAACCACATCAGGTGGGTAACTACTTAAAAGAGTTAGCTGCTTTGTTCCACGCTTGGTATAATGAACATAAAGTATTAAGCGATGATGCTGAGCTTACACAAGCACGTTTGTTACTTTCAATCAATGTACAACAAGTGTTGCGCAATGGTTTAGAATTGCTTGGCGTATCTGCACCAGAATCTATGTAAAAATTATATTGCATGACAGTAAAACAAAGGTCATGCAATATATAGTAAGCAGTGGTTTGTAGAGTTAAAATAGCGAATACGAACCACTGTTTTTAGCATCGTAATACGAGAATCAAACTCGAATTAAAACAATCAAAATACAGAGGAATAATCCACGTGTTTGGCAAAACGCAACGCGGTGTATCTGAAAGACCTAACAAGCCTAAAAAGCCCCTAATTCCCAAATGGTTAGGGACACTTGTCGCTATTTTAGCGGTCTTATGTATCGCTGTAATGCTTATGCTTTGGAAACCTTGGCAACCTGTTCCTGCAAAAAATCAGATTACCTCTGAGCATTATCAAGAAGAAGATACAAATAAAGACTATCGTTTCTACGATCTATTACCCCAACAGCAAGTCACGCCTATTCCGGAACAAGCGATTCCTGAAAGCAAAAACCAAGGCACAGCTATGATTGTTGAGGCACCAAGTGCAGCTCAACCAGCGGCTTCAGAAAGTGCAGGAATTGATACCAATCAATCAGCCACAACGCCTCAGCAACCTACTTATATTTTACAAGTTCGCAGCTATAATGACCCAGATCAGGCTGATGCTCGCCGTGCAGAAATCATTTTAAATGGCTTATCTGCAGATGTAGTCAAAAGTACTGAAAATGGGCAAATATGGTACCGTGTTATTTCAGGGCCGTATGACTCTCAAGATGCTGCCTTAGCTGCTCAACAGACCTTACAACATAGCGGCATTGACTCTATCGTGATCAAACGCAAGTAAACTACAAATAAAAAGGAACAAATAATTGTTCCTTTTCTTTTAAATATCAGCACAATTCCTTTCATTAGAACCCATTCCCTTTTGTTTCGCTTTCTGAAACGCGGGTCTTTGCTGAATACGATGTAAAAAAGCCTGAATATTAGGGTATTTTCCTTGCAAGCGTGATTGCAAAGCTTCTAAAGGGAAACTCATTTGAATATCAGCAAATGAAAAGTCACCTGCGAAATATTCATGCTCTGCCAAATAGTTTTCTAAAAAACTAATATGATCTTTCATACGTGGGCGAACAAAATTTGCCTTCACCCCTTCCGTGATTTTTTTTGCTACTGGCTGAATTAACCATGGCACATGCTTATTTACACTATTCATGACCAAAGTCATGACTAAGAGTGGCATGAGTGAGCCTTCGGCATAATGCATCCAGTAAATATACTGCTGTAAATCTCGAGCTTGTGTAGGTTTGAATTGTTGCTTCTGATCATAGCGTTGTTGTAGATATTCCAAAATCACAGCTGACTCTGCGATGACTTGATCATCATCTGTCAAAATTGGAGCTTTACCTAAAGGATGAATGCATTTCAATGTTTCTGGAGCGGAATAGTTAGGTAAGCGTTGATAATAATGAATATCATAATATAAGCCTAATTCTTCTAAAGCCCATAAAATTCGAAACGATCGCGAACATTCCAGGTGGTGTAAACTAATCATGTTATTGCCTGCTTTTATTTTTCTTTTTACATAAAAAACAGCATGTGAACATGCTGTTTTATTCCATTTGTGGGATGGATATAAAATCATCCACTCCCACAAAATAACATTTTTAAATTGTAACAAGCACAGTATGAATGTCTAAACTACGTAACAAAGTTTTAGTGACCGGAGTTTTACTGCATACCACTAAGATTTTTTGCTGAAGTTCTTCATTGGGTAATTCTTTAAAAACAATACGACGTTCTATATGTTCTTCATGCTCTCTATTGGTATGAAAATCAATTTCAACCGAGAACTCACCAAAATCATAATCTTTATGCTTCGCATACATTCTTAAAGTAATGAGCGTACAAGCGGCTAAACTTCCAGTAAGCAAATCATAAGGTGCTGGGCCTTGATCTTGCCCTTCAAGCTTTTCAGGCTCATCACAAAAATATTGATGGCGACCACTGGTAATCTCACCCCTCCATTGCTCAGCAAGGGGCTTTGCTTTACTACTTGCGATTACTGCTGTCATTTTGATGCTCTCATTTGACCTGGAAGAACAGGAGCTTCTAAACGAGCACCAACATAATCTGGAATTTCACCAAAACGCGCATCGTGATTAACCCATTGCTCACGGGCTTCTTTTAAATCATCCATGGTACGTGCAACAAAATTCCACCAGAGCAAGATTGGCGTTTCAAAAGGTTCACCCCCAATTAAGAGAACGCGATTACCTTTTTTTACTTCTATTTCAATTTCGTTTAGACCAGTATCTAATACAACCATATTGTCAGCAGTTAACTCATGGCCATTCACATGAGCCATACCCTCAAGGGCCATAAAACCATATTCATAATTAGGATTTAATGGAATACGTGTTTTAGTATCTTGAGCAGCAATTAAGTCAACACCAACTAAAGGCGTATGTACCACTACTGGAGATGTAGTTGCCAAATATTCACCCACAAGAACAGTAAATTCCAGACCATCCTTTTCAACAATAGGCAGCTCAGGGTAATGTTCAAATTTCGGATCCATATTGCGCTTATGATCTGGCAAAGCAATCCAAAGCTGAGCAGCATGCATCTGAGTTTCGATATCCGGTGCAACTTCTGTATGCGAAATGCCGCCACCTGCCGTCATCAAATTAACTTGTTTAGGACGAATAAGCTGTTTTGAACCCAAACTATCGGTATGCATCATGGTTCCTTCAATCATCCAAGTGAAGGTTTGCAAACCAATATGAGGATGAGGGCCAACATCTAGCCCATTTCCCGCTGGAAAAGTGACTGGACCCGCATGATCTAAGAAACACCATGCACCAATCATTCGTTTTTGTCGGCTAGGTAAAGCCCGCTTAATGACTGTCCCCTGTCCAATTTCAGCAGAGCGAATTGGAAATTCCTGAAGAAACTGATTGGCAAATTTTTCGCAATCCTTTGAATCAGAAATATCGTAATCATTATTATTGCTCATGATATTACTCTCTTTTACCTATGCTTTTGCAATGAGTTGTTGTACTGATCTTAACAATACACTCATTATTCAATATAGTCTTTTAGTAATACACAGGGTGTTATGGATGAGACAATAATTTTTTAATTATAGAAAAATCAAGGTGACATGAAAAATGCTCAAGCAGATTGATCTTTAGCAAGCTGCTTTAGGTTCTTCATGAATTGCCCAAATTGCGGTAAAAATTCTTGAAATAACGGATGTTCCCGATTTTCCAACATAACTTCACTAAAAAGTTTTAACCCGACTCCAAAAGATTTTGTAGTCTCATCATCAAAAAAATCTGCTTTTTTTAACCGCTCAACAATTTCAAAGATATCGTCATGATTCCCCGCATAAAACTCAAGACGTTCGGTATATGTAGAAGCTTCTCCCTTTGCATTCTTTAAATGTTGCACAGTGACATGATATTGATGTTGTTTCATATATAAATTCTCTATTAAAAATTTAATGACTTTTGATGATTTCAACCTGCATAAGATTGACTTCAAACTGGCTAAATACGGTTTTTAAAGAAGCTAAAAATTGCTCCTGTTTAGCCTCCGTTAAATCTGCACAGCGAATTTGCAATAATTGACTACTCTCAACTGCCGGTAAGTTAAATTTAGCTTCATCTCGTTGTGGCTGACGATTTGAAATTAAACCAGCTCCCACTAAGTCACTTACTACTCGATAGACTGTAGCTAAACTTAACTTCTGTTTTTGTGCATATAGCTTTTGATAAATTTGTTTAACAGTTAGATCTTCTGCTTGCTGTTGAATTAAAGACAAAACAGCAAGTCTTGGATGAGTGACTTTTAGGCCCGTTTCTTTGATTTTATGCTCTAGCTCTAACATTTCTATTTCCAACTTATAGCCGCCCAATCGCAACCGCAGCTTGATCAATTTTTTCAGCAATTTGATAAATCTGCTCTTGCTGTAAACTCACCGAATTCAACTTCAAACGTAAGGCTGTTTTTAGATTTTCCATCGCACGGTGAATTTCAATTAGTTCATCATTACTGTGAATTTCACGTCTAAGTCGTAATTTTTCTAATAGCTCGGTCAACTTGTCTTGTTGTTCGGTTAAGTAAGCTTTACCAAATTCTGTGATTTGATATTGCTTACGTTCTACGTCTAACAAAGTAATGAAATTCATTTCTTCCAGACTGGTTAAAGTTGGGTAAATAGTACCTGCACTTGGTGTATAGCCGTCGCCCACGAAATCACTTATTTCTTTAATAATTTCATAGCCATGCTTTGGACTTTGCTGAATAAGATGAAGTACTAAAAGTTTCATTCTGCCCGCTTCAAAAAGTCTCCCACGGCGCCCTGAACGGTGATGGCCACCATGATGTTCGTGGTGTTCTGCATGATGATGTTCTGATTGTTTTTTCATCTTTAAAAACTCAAAATGATCAATTTACAGTTACTAAGATATATCTTAATATATCTTTTATCAAGTATAAGTAATAAGAATATCTTTATCATTTTGATAATTATTCAAATTAATTTTAAATTCTAAAACTTAAGTAATAAAAAAGGACGCTAATGCGTCCTTTTCTTTACCAACAAGCAGAGGAAAATTATTCCCACTCGATCGTTGCTGGTGGTTTAGATGACACGTCGTATACAACACGTGATACATCTTTAATTTCATTCATAATACGCGTTGAAATTTTATCAACCAATTCGTATGGTAAATGTGCAAAACGAGCTGTCATAAAGTCAACTGTTTCAACTGCACGAAGTGCGATCACCCACGCATAACGACGGCCATCACCGACTACACCAACTGACTTAACAGGTTGGAACACAGCAAATGCTTGAGCTGTTTTGTCATACCAACCGCTGTCGCGTAGCTCTTGCATAAAGATGTCATCAGCAAGACGAAGAATATCTGCATATTCTTTTTTCACTTCACCCAAAATACGAACACCTAAACCTGGACCCGGGAACGGATGACGGTAAATCATGCTGTGTGGCAAGCCAAGTGTTGTACCTAATCTACGTACTTCATCTTTAAACAAGTCACGTAAAGGCTCAACCAATTCAAATTCTAAATCTTCTGGTAAGCCGCCCACGTTGTGGTGAGATTTAATAACGTGTGCTTTGCCTTGTTTGCTTGCAGCAGATTCGATCACATCTGGGTAAATCGTACCTTGTGCCAAGAATTTCACGCCATCAAGTTTACGTGCTTCTTCAGCAAAAACTTCAATAAACTCACGACCAATGATTTTACGTTTTTTCTCTGGATCAACTTCACCAGCCAATGCAGTTAAGAAACGTTCTTCAGCATCTGCACGAATTACACGGATACCCATGTTTTCAGCAAACATTTGCATTACTTGGTCGCCTTCGTTTAAACGAAGCAAACCGTTATCAACAAATACGCATGTTAACTGGTCGCCAATTGCTTTGTGTAAAAGCGCAGCAACTACAGATGAGTCAACACCACCAGAAAGACCTAAAAGAACTTTTTCATCACCAATTTGTTTACGTAGCTGTTCCACACGCAAATCAATGATGTGTTCAGGTGTCCAAAGGCCACCACATCCACAAATTTTATGAACAAAATTTGCAAGTAATTCTTCACCTTTTGCCGTGTGCGTTACTTCTGGGTGGAATTGCACACCATAGAAACGGCGTGTTTCGTCACTTACAGCAGCAACAGGACAACTTGGTGTGCTTGCAGTAATACTAAAACCTTCTGGAATCTGGCTCACTTTGTCGCCATGGCTCATCCAGACATGAAGTTGGCCTTCACGATCTTGTAAGTTGCCAATCAGTTGGTCTCGTTTAACGATATCAACTTCGGCATAACCAAACTCATGTACAGTACCCGGCTCAACTTTACCGCCTAACTGTTCAGACATGGTTTGCAAACCATAGCAAATACCCAATACTGGAACACCCAACTCAAACACCACTTGCGGTGCACGTGGGCTGCCTTCTTCATGCACACTCTCAGGTCCACCTGACAAAATAATGCCATTTGGCTTAAAAGCGCGAACGTCTTCTTCAGACATATCAAAAGCATACATTTCAGAGTAAACACCGGCTTCACGTACACGACGTGCAATGAGCTGGCTATATTGAGAGCCGAAATCCAGAATCAGGATACGATCTTCAGTAATTTGAGTATTGGTAGTCATGACAAACCACTAAATGGCAAAAGAATTAAGCGCGCCATTTTAACATTTTTCACGCTTCGGCGCACCGCAAATCATCATATATCTTATTTTTTTCATTTCTAAACCATTTCTATACTTAAATTCTTTGATATAAATCAATATTTACTTATATTTATCAACCATCTGTATTAATCTTAAAAACTTCACACGTATTGATAAATTCATCACATTCTATGCAACATCACCATGAATTTGATGATAAGATTACCCGATAAAACAGGCATTACCATGGAAAGGTAAATACCATAAGCGATATTTGTCTGTGCTTAAACAATTATCCATTTTTATGGCTTGTTGCCCCCTATCAAAATCAATAGAAATCCAAGGAACAACAATGCTTCAAACTATGATTGCAGATTTCCAGCAACATTTTTGGTTGTATATCTCTATTCCTTTTATGAGTGGTTTAATTGGCTACATCACCAAGGTGATTGCCATTCAAATGATGTTTTCACCACTTGAATTTAAAGGCATTAAACCATTTCTAGGTTGGCAAGGCATCGTGCCACGCAAAGCTGAGAAAATGGCAACAATCGCTGTTGAACTGATGACAGCCAAGCTCATTAAACCTGAAGAAATTTTTGCCCGCCTCGATCCTAAACGTATTGCCAAAGAAATAGAAAAACCCTTGCTTGCCGCAGCTGAAGATATTACCCGTGATGTTGCGCAAGAATATCAGCCTGGGTTATGGGAAGGCATGCCCGAGTTTGCTCGCCAAAGACTGATTCGCCGTGTGCAATCGAAAGCACCCGAGATTGTTGAACACATCATGAGTGAAGTACAACGTGATGTGAACCGATATTTTGATATTAAACATCTTGTGATTAGCAATTTGCTTAAAGACAAACGCCTACTCAACAATATTTTTAAACGAGTGGGCAAACAAGAATTTAAATTTTTCAGTAATGTCGGATTTTTCTTCGGTTTTGGTATTGGTGTGATTCAAATGTTTTGCTGGATCGTCACGCAAGGAAAATACCCATGGATGCTTCCAATGTTTGGCGGCTTTGTGGGTTTTTTCAGTGACTGGATTGCACTGCAAATGATGTTTAGACCTCTTTATCCTAAAAAAATATTTGGTTATACATGGCAAGGTTTATTCATTAAACGTCAAAATGAAGTTGCAGCCGACTATGCTGCGCTCATTTCTAAACAGCTTCTGACTTCACGCCATATGATGGAAGAATTATTTTCTGGCACACATTCTGCGCGTGTTATTGATCTGGTTAACCGTCATGTAAAACAAGAAATTGATATGCAAGCAGGCGTTATTCGTCCGTTGGTCGTATATGCAATTGGCGGAGAAAAATATCAAGATATGAAATCGCAAGTTGCGGAACGCATTCTGCAACGGCTTCCAGAAACAATGAAATACGTAGAATCTTATGCAGAAGATGCTATGAATATTCGCAGTACTTTAATTGAACGTATGCAAAAATTAACACCATCCGAATTTGAAGGCATGTTACGTCCTGCGTTCAAAGAAGATGAATGGGCACTCATTGCAGTGGGTGCAGTACTTGGTTTTGTTGTTGGGGAATTGCAAATCCAGTTTATGCTCTAATCTTACAAGCCTAGAAATAAAAAAAACCGGATGAATTGATCATCCGGTTTTTATTTTGTCTTAAATATTATTTCTCGATTGCATGGTCCAGACTAATACGCCCAGCGCCATGAAGCATCAGGAAGAATAAACCACCCGCCATTGCAAGGTTTTTCATAAAATGGATACCATTGTTATATTGCGCCGCTGCATCAGCACCACCTTGGTGGAATAAAAATGCGGTAAGAATACTAAAGATCCCAAGCCCAAAAGCCGCAAAACGTGCCTGAAAACCAAATAACAAGGCTAAACCACCACCGAATTCAACCAAAATAACTAAAGGAAGAATTCCGGCTGGAACCCCCATTGCTTCCATATATCCAGCAGTTGCTGCATAACCGGTAATTTTCCCCCAACCTGCAACAAGGAAGATATAGGCGATAAGAAGACGCGCAATGAGGCTAATGAAACTGTCTGCGCCTGATTGCGTTACGATATTTTTGACCACTATATTTGGATTAAACATATTGCCACCTTTATTTAAATACTTATTTATTGATGAGCTCATTCTAGGTTTGGGACATTGATAATTAAATACTCAAAATCCATATATATCGTTGCATAAACGAGATGATCAATTTGTATTTTTTTGATGTTTTATACTGACTTTCTATAGGCTCACTGCTAGGATTTGAGCACGGTTTACCACTTGCTCTTATCATGGAACTTCTTGATTTTATTCTACACGTTGATCAACATCTCGCCGAATTTATTATAAATTACGGAACGTGGATTTATGGCATTTTATTTTTAATTATTTTTGTTGAAACCGGTTTAGTGGTTATGCCGTTCTTACCGGGAGATAGTTTGCTATTCGCGGCAGGTGCTTTAGCTGCATCTACAGGTGCGATGGATCCATGGGTATTAGGCACTCTACTCTTCATTGCTGCTGTTTTAGGTGATACGGTAAACTACCATATTGGACGTTTTATCGGTCCACGTGTGTTTGAAATGAACTCTCGATTTATTAATAAACAGCACTTATTTAAAACTCAAGAATTCTTTGCTCGCCACGGCGGCAAAACCATTATCTTTGCCCGTTTCATTCCATTTGCCCGTACCTTTGCACCTTTTGTTGCTGGGGCTAGTAGCATGAACTATAAGTTTTTCCTAACTTATAATATTATTGGCGCATTCTGTTGGGTCGCTTCTTTTGTAACTTTAGGCTACTTATTTGGAAATATGCCAATCGTTAAAGATAATTTTACCCATCTTATTTTTGGCATCATTATTATTAGCGTTTTACCAGGCATCATCGCATTTATACGTGAAAAACTAAAAAATCGAAAAGCCAACGTTTGAGATTAATTTAGAAAAACCGGAATACTACTGGAAGCATACATAAAATAAGTAACATGGCCGATCCTTTATATAAATGATCGGCTTTTATTTTTTTTATTGGACCCGTTAATAATGCCCGTCCAAAAATCATCCAGAAACTTGCAGCCGGAATGAGGATTAATGTAAAAACACCAAACACGATGAGAAAGTTTTCAGGCGAATTCCATGCTTCAGCAGGAAAAATCCCTGCTGCAAACAACAAAGCTTTAGGATTTTTTAAGGTAGATAAGAATAATTGGCGGGGGCGAATATTACGGTGACTTTGACTGAACTGTTGTAAGTGGGTGTTCTTCCATAAGTGAAAAGCAAGCCAGAATACATAGAACACACTCGTAATATGCAAAATGAGCAGCAGGGCTGGCCAGATTGGAGCAGCTAAATGAATAAATACAGCCCAAAAGCTAATCCCGTAGGCATAACCCAGCCATTCCATTGGAATAAGCCAGAATGCTTTAGATAAACCTTGAGAATGAGCAGCGGTTGCAAGTAAAGCATTTGTCGGCCCCGGAATGAGCAAAACAGCCAACATTGCCAATACAAAAAACCAACTCTCAATCATAAAATTTCCACAACATCCAAGATGGGGCCACCTTAAACGAAATAGGTAAAATATAGCAAGTTGATGAGGGCTTTTGATTATAGAAAACACAAGATTTATGAAGCTTGAAAATTCAAAATATATTGATTTATATTAATTTTATTATGAAACATTTTGCTAAACTTTATTCATCACAATATGCCTTAACTAGCATATTGTGATGCGAAATTGGCTATTAATTGGCCTTTTTTCGAACAATAATCGGGCAATTTTTAAATTGAGCGGCCTGAACTATTGCTTCTTGCTGACCTAACACACGTGAAAGCTCAGTGTTTTTCGTTGAAGAAGATTGCCCCATATTTACAGAGATGGATGGACCGAATCCCCAACCGCCTCGTCCCCAGCCACCACCGAGTCCAAGTCCAACACCCATACCGGTACTTTTCGGAGTTTGTACTCCATTTTCGATATATTGTTGAATACGGTTATATTCACTTTGCAGCTGTTGGCAGCCCAAAGATTGATATTGTGTCGGAGACACGTAAGTCGGTTTTACCGTCGTAGCACAAGCGCCTAGTAATAAAGTGGCTGCCACCAAAGGCACAATATATAAGCCTTTCATCATTTTTCTCTTATCGTTTTGGTTCAATCTCACCAAACAATGTCTCATAAGCTTGAGTCAATTTATGTTCTGGTGCCAAATGAGCCAAAGGTAAATTTTTCTGATGCGATTCTTTCATTAAAACCGAAGGCGGTAACATGCTATTAAGTACAGGCAACCCTTCATCTTTCAACTGCTGAACCACTTCCCGAGGTAATTTTGCTTGAGCTTGAAATTGGTTGACGACAATTCCTTCAATTTCCAAGCGATCATTATGATCATCTTGCGTTTCGAGAACATTTTCAATCAATGTTTGTAACGCGCGCTTTGAAAAGACATCACAATCGAAGGGAATTAAGACTTTATCTGCTGCTATCAGTGCTGACAGAGTAAAAAAGTTAAATGCAGGTGGCGTATCGATATAGATACGATCATATCGTCCAATTAAGTTTTGAATTGAATCACGCAGTTTATAAATTTTATGTTTACTTTCAAGAGCATGTTCAAGAGCACCAAGTGTTGGGCTAGCAGGAAGCACGTCTAATTTTGCAAAAGGAGTTGAGTGTACAAAGCTATCAATATCTTTATTTCGTGGAGCTTTTAAAATCGAACCTAATGCATTACCGATTAAACCCTTTTGTTGATTGTTTCCCAACACATCATCAAAGAAGTTTTCGATATTTGGTTCTATAATTGATTTTTCAGCAGAATAAGTTGCGTCATCCCCTAAAAGGTACTGACTAGAGTTGGCTTGAGGATCAAGATCAATGACCAATGTCCTTAAGCCATGCTTGGCACTAATTGCAGCCAAATTTACAGTAATACTTGATTTCCCTACACCGCCTTTTTGGTTAAACACCACACGAGTTAACATGTTTCCCTCTGTATATTTTTTTACTGTACGCAGTTTAACCTAGAGCTTAAACAAAAAGGCAAAGAATGTAGAACAATTAAGCAAAAACAGGCTTCACAATCACTAAAATAATAATAGCAATAAATGCGATAGCACTAATCATTAAACCCGCCCTACGTTGTGCCAATAAAAGAGTGTCATCTTTTTTAAAGGCTTTCATAAGGGAAGATAACAAGACTAAAAATAGAATAATTTTAGCGTAAAACCACGGCTGTACCTGAAAGTCTTTCATGACCAATAAAATTGCGCCAGTAATAAAAACTACGGTAAATGATAGATGTTGTAAGGCAACTAATATTTTACGTCCCGCCGGATTTGGTTGTTCACCTTGCACCCCCACAAACAGAGTCGAAGCGCGTAATACAAAAACCATAAGGGCGGCAGCCACCGCAGTCATATGAATAATTTTAGTCAATAAATGTGCATCCATGAAATTAACCCTTAGCTTTTAGGTGCATGCGCACATTCTGGACTTGCTGGTGCTAGCCCTTGCCACTCACTTGGTAAATAGGCATGAATTGCTAATGCATGAATTTGCCCGGGATTTATCAAATCTGAAGCTAAGGCATAAACTTTTTGATGGCGTTGAACCAATCGCAATCCATTAAATTCATCACTCACTACAATCACTTTAAAATGTGATTCTTTACCTGGGAAATAACCACCGTGTCCGGCAGATTCATTGATGACTTCTAAATGACTGGGTGCAAGGGTTTGTAACCGTTCAATCAATTGTTGTTCAAGGCTCATAGCTTTTCCTTTTACGATTATTCGTATATTTGAACCTAGTATACCCTGTCTGTACACAAACAAAAGTTGCTCTTGTACGCTTTGGCTTCAAACAAAATGTCTATTTATTCGGCAACTTATCGATAAAAATACTTCTAAATACTCATTTCTGTTTTTATTTTATGCAATCAGCATAATTATTTGCATAAAGTTGTTGACCCATGTTTCGCTTAATGTATTATAAGCGGCACGCGGGAATAGCTCAGTTGGTAGAGCATAACCTTGCCAAGGTTGGGGTCGCGAGTTCGAGTCTCGTTTCCCGCTCCAAATTGGTTTTTTTTGAGAAAGTTTTCGTAAAAACTGCTTATATATGCGGGAATAGCTCAGTTGGTAGAGCATAACCTTGCCAAGGTTGGGGTCGCGAGTTCGAGTCTCGTTTCCCGCTCCAAATTTAAAAGGCCCTAGTCGAAAGACTGGGGCTTTTTTCTTTTTATTGATTCATAATTTTTGCGGTCTATCTATTCACAGCGTACTTTATTGAGAATAGCTCAGCTCAAGGGCAAGTATTTCATTACTAGATTCACATTTTTAAATCGCCAGTTATAACGATTTAATCTCGTTATATTTACAAGGCGTTGGGATTATTCGGTGCATAGATATACACGGCAATAATTGAAAACAATCCAGATTAAATCTTTTTAGACTACGGCTTTGCTGTAAACATATAGAAAATATAAAGTTAGAATCATACATATAGCTTTCAAAATAATACTCTTCTGTTTTTTGAGCATTATTGGTTGAGTCGAAAAACTGTATACGTTCAGCCAACACATGAAAGTTGAACATCTTTAAATGACGACTCATTCCATCACCAGTACATTTGATATAAGCCTCTTTTAGCGTCCAAATTTGAAAAAATCGCTGATATACACTGAATGGATCAATTAGTTCATTCCCCTTAATCCATTCAATTTCACTCGCTGCTAACACACTATCAACACGCATCCAATCGAACTCGCGATCTACTCTTTCAATATCAACTCCTATTTCCCCCTCTTCAGTCACAGCAAGGATAATAACGTCCGCTGAGTGAGTAAGATTAAAATAAACAGGCTTGCTGCCTTGTACAAAAGGCTTGCCATTAGAATGTAATTGAATGTTGACCTCGTGGGGTAATATGCCTAGCTTATCTGCCAAGACAGTCTTCACTAACACACGAGAAATTAAGAAAAGACTAGCTGCTTTAGGGTGATATTGATCATATCTCAGCTTTTCTGCCTTGTTGAGAAAGCCAAGATAATGACTCAATACCAAATGGTCTTGTGGTACCCGTGAAACTGGGCAGACATAGACCTGCACTTGGGCACTATCAGACATTAGGAAGCTGTGGTGCTGATGTACTTCGTCAGAACTGGTGCGAGATAGTCAGAAACCGCATCTACATGTGTAACGTGCGGATTATGGCCTGCACCAGCTATGATATGCACAGGGATATCAGGATTTATTGTAGTAACCATTGGGTCGTTTTCTCCCACAATGATTTCAACTTTAGATCGAAGCTCATTTAACAAAGCTGTTTGAGTTGCACGCTGCTGCGGCAAACTAATGCGATGCATATACTCACTAATATGCTTGGCTACCGACACTCGACGTAATGAATCCATCGCATAACCAACAGACGGATTCTGTTGCCCATCTGGATGCAAGTCTTTAGCAATCACATCTTTTGGTACAAAACGAAAAATCAGATTAGATATGGTTTTTATCTGAAGCATTTTAGCGGCCTGCGCCTGAACAAAATAAGGCGATATGAGGATAAGGCGCGCAACTTTATCTGGATATTTCTTTGCAAGATTCAATGCAAAGAGACACCCTAGCGAGTGTGCAATAACAACACTATTGGGCGCTAAAAGCTTTGCAGCAGTGTCGACAAACTGACGGTTGTTATCCTCCACCACCTCATAACTGCCTGAACGCCCAAGCCCCGGCAGGTCCATCATAGCCACCTGATCATATGTAATTTTATTGATTATTGGAGACCAGCATGCACTATCGAATGGAATCCCATGTAAAAATAATGCAGATGATTTTTCTGATTTAACTGGCTGTTTAGTATAAATTTCAGTCCAACATCGATTCTGATAGCCAAAACCACTAGGTGTAGGTACTTGCATGCGACCAAAACGTGTAAGAACCAAGCGATCAATCCAGCGAGAGAAATAAGGACTGATATTGATCAGATCCGTAATCCCCATCTTCGCTGCCATCGTCTCTGCTCCAGCGACATGATAGTGCTCGGTAGAAATAAAAGAGAGTTGCTCTTTGGAACCATCAAGCAATATCTCGGGTAATTTCTCAAGCAGAACTTTGGGGACTTGTAAATGTGGTGCACTGACTCCTAAGTGCTCGGCAGCTAGGTGAACCAAGCTATGAAACTTCGGCGTCGCAGGGTCAAGCAGCATATACTCCTGAGCAATGGTTTCAGGGTAAGACATCGTTCGGATGAGAAAGCTCACGATATACTGCATATTGCACAGCGGCAGGAATGTATCACGCCCACCTGGCAATGCCAGCAGACGTCCCTGATATAGCTTATCAATCATGTCGGCAATACCAATATATTGCATATCACCATAAGTATAAAAACCATCAATGACTGTCGCTGGATTTATTGCAGTCCATGGCACATTTAAACGCTTACAGGCCTCAATGAAAGCTTGATAACCCAAGATTTTCGAAGCTTCATAGCCGCCATGTTTGCAATACAGCTCATCAGCCGACTCTTGTGGTGGAGCAGCCACACGATATCCACCAATCCAGATGAATCGCTCAAGCTGCTTCAATGTTGCAGCCCATTCAATCAAAGCGAGTCCTGATTTAATGTTCGTACGCTCTGCTTCAGCTTTGCTAATGCCCCAATTAAATGATGCAGCAAGATGATAGACAACATGGATCTTTGCCTGAGCATCCGCTAGCAGAGAGTCCAGCTTAAAGTCACGGCTTAAATCATATTCAACAAACGAAATAGATGGATCAACTAACCCTTGAGTTGCAATGAAACCTAACAGCTTATCTTTCTTGGTTGCGGCATTACGCAGCGCAGCAATCACCTGATGACCTTCACGTAAAAGTTCAACGATCAATCTACTGCCAATAAAACCTGCGGCGCCTGTTACTAATATGGTCTTCCGTGAAAAATTATCTTTTTTTGCGTTATTTAAATTATCCATATATCACCTTATTAGGGACTGCAAACTCCAGCATTATTTGGAGCGAATTATCTTAAAAATTATATCGAACTTGGGCATACACCAGACTGTTATCTCTAAATTGTCCTAACACCGTATCATTTCTGCCCCAGAAGCGATCTCCACCTGCATTCAACTGCCAATGATCATCGAGGTTGTAATTAATATGTACTCTCAACAATTCATTAGGCTCTGGTGCAAAATAGAATCCCGTTACTTCCAGCTTTAGATTATCGTTCAGCAAGTTAAGTGCATAGCGCAGCATAGCTCCATACTGATCCTGCTCATATTGGTTACTGATTGTTTGCTGATAGCGGTAGACAGTACTCAATGATGGATTTGTTAGACTGTCGGCAGATCTAAAGTCCTCCGTATGTTTGTATACGCCTACTAAACTCAGCGTGGAGTTCTTTAATGACAATTCCGGTCCCATGACCACAGTTAAATTATTTTTCTTATGTGAAAGATCTTCGCTACCGTCTGAGTCTGTCTTTGTATACGCAGCTTCACCGCGCCACACGATATCGTTATGGTTATAACTGAAATCAAAGCCATAAACGGACATCGGATTATTTTTCAGTTGCAATGTTGCCTCCCCTGTTGGAGACGCTGAAAGAACTGACAGATCGGGCATGTGATCCAAACCTGAGAAATACGATGCCCCAACATCTAGACCATCTACGGAATAATCCCAGCGCATTGCAAATGCAGGACGGCTCTTACGGTCTATGTCATACTGAACACCAGAAATCTGGCGCAATGGAATTACATCTGATCGACTACGCGGATACCACAATGCGGTCCATTTGTTGGTTCCAGATTCAGGAATATACGTCAATTTGAGTGCGTCATTTCCAAGACGTTGATCTGTCTCATCTGGCACTAGGCGCGTATAGTCACGGGGTGATAGATTATCCGTCGGATTGATTCCATCAGCTCTTCCCCAGACTACAATCTGGCGACCAACGTCAAGATAGACGGTCTGATCCCAGTTATAGGAGGCGTATAACTCGCGTAAGTTGCTATTTACCTTACTCACCTGATCTGGGTTTACAGTATGGTCCGTTTCGTCTCCAATATTTATATCGTAATGGATCTTAAACTCTGGATTAAACTTGAGCGTACCATTGGACCAGAAACTTGCTTGTCCAATGTTTTTTAACGCACTTAAATCACGATCCGATGACCACACATCAAATCTAGCTGAGTTCTGGCTCACAAAACTAATTTCGCTGTCATCTGCATAAGCATGCTGCAGTAGCATAAAGCTACTGCAGCATGCAAATACCCAATAGGTACCTTGCGTCATTTTTCAAGACTCTGCGGTGAGAAAATCTTATCAGATAAGGTTTTTTCTGCGGCAAAATCACTGACGATAACTTGTGTCATATGCTGAGTTTGCAGATTCTTTGCCATAGATTTCATGGCCTGCCATCTCGGTTTCACTTTGCCATAAGGGCGGATATCCGTGAACTCAATATGCTTTAACGGCTTACCTGCGGTATCCCAAATGTCGATGGTTGCTGTAACAAAGTTGTCTTTCATTATGCACATGCGACGTTTGCTATAACCAAAGTCACTCTTCACCGTATTATTGATTGGCGTTGCTTCAATCATGTAGCAATCTTTGCCATTAAATTTACCATCTGCCAGCTTAGTGTACTTCCAGTCACTTAGCTTATAGCCAAGTACATCACCATAGCTAAAGTCCGTACCAATAAAAGCATCGCCCTTATTCGCCGATGCCAGACGGCGTACTTTTTTCAATGCAGGCAAATAGACAAACATGCTATCACTGCCTTTTGAGTTCTCAATTAACAGCGTCGTGGTTCCCTGTACATCTGCAGGCGAGATGAACTCAGTCAAACGCATATTGTTCTGAGTATTTCCAGCAAGCTTGGTCATATTTTTAGTCAGACGCACGCGTTGCTCGCCATTTTTAGAGGTCAACACAAACTTGGCACTGGCACTTGAGCTCAGAAACTTAGAGGCATCATTACTACGATTAACAATGTCTTGAACTTCATCTGCATAAGATGTTTTAGGCATCGACATTGTGAGCGCCGTACCCAACAAGAGACTTGTTACAACAGTTTGCGCAACGGTAATGCTTTTCTTATTTGAGGGAAAGATAAAACGAGGTTTCAAGATTAGAATCATTGTAGGTACCATAATTAGAGTTGCAAATACACTGAAAAGCATCGCAATCACAATAAACATCGCCAGCCATTGATGCACATGGAAGCCTTGCGACAAGGACAGCACACCGTAACCACCAGCGACCGCAGTCGCGACAAAAAGAGAGGCCTTACCAGCAGTACTTAAGGTTTTACGAATGGCGTCTTTGATATCCCCGCCTTCTTCGCGCAAGATTTCACGCAAGCGATAGAGGAAATAAATGGCATAATCTGCACCAATACCAACAGCCATGGCCGAGATGAGAGAGTTTGGAATATTGAGTGGAATGTCGAGCCAGCCCATCACACCAAAGATCGCAAGAATTGAGAATAGAAGTGGTGTCAGGACAATCAAACCCGCTGAAAGCGAACGGAAAACTAGCGCTGAGATAAAGAATACGGCAAATGAAATCTGTAAAATGTTCATGAGCTTGCCGTGAACCATCGTTTCAGTCAAAGCAATGGTCTGGGTCACGTCACCACCAAAACTCACGACAGCTTTATCACCCAATTGACCCGCCATATGCATTTTTAGCGACTCAAGGATTTCTTTAATACGGTGATTACTACCTGTTTTCAGCAGAATCGTGATCTTGGCATAGCGCTGAGTCGTATCAATGTAAGATTCAAAATCAGTCGGTTCACCAGACATTGAATACAACAGCAGATACTGAGCAACAACATCTTTCGTTGCAGGGACCTGAAATGCCTGTGGCTGATCGGCATTCATTGCCTGATTCATTCTCTTGATATAGTCCACGATAGAGATTGTTTTACCGACCTCTGGAATTGAATTCGCAAACTTCTCTGTATTATCAATTGCTTTTAGGATTTCTGGATTTTCAATACCATCACGAACTTTAGTATCGACCATGATGTAAAGGCTGTTTGTACCACCAAGAGACTGATTTAAAAACCTGTCATCCTGCTGCATCGGTAGGTCGCGCGAGAAGAAGTTGCGGCTATCGTTATCCACCACAATACGGCTAGTACCAATAGCAAGAAAAACACCCAGTACTGCAATCACAGTCATTAGCATCATTCGCGGACGAACTGACAAAATGACATCGCCAATACGTTTTGGAATCCAGTCCCAGATAGGTAAACCTTTGCGTGCGACCTTGGTTACCGAAGGCGGTGGTAGCATAGAGCGAAGTACAGGAATAAAAGTCATCTCAATGATCAGCGTACTGATGATCCCGATTCCTGTAAAAATACCGAATGAACGGATGGTCGGAATATTAAAGGTCAACAGCGAGAAGAATCCAGCCGCTGCAATTCCGCCAGCCAATATCATAACTGGACCAACACGAACCATAGATTGCACCACGGCTTCGCTATTCGCAGCTTTAGGTTCCATACCTTGGGCAGTCAGTCGATCAAAGTCTTCATAATATCGCTTGAGCAACTGTACGGCGTGCCCTGCCGCAATGGCCAGAATCAGAATTGGTGTAGGAGAGTTAAAGATATCCATTGGCTGTTTGAACAGACCCATCATACCCATACCCCATGCCACAGCCAGTAAAGCTGTAACTAGTGGCAAAATTAGACCCTGCTTACTTCGGAATGCTTCGAAGTGCAATAACCCAATGACCAGTATGGCAATCGGGAACAAGATATTGATCCGTTTAGAGTAATCTTCAGCTTTATCCAAATAAACAGGATTACCACCGACACTGATCGTCATATCCTTAGACTGTTCAGCCGCTACGATTTTATTGATCGGAGCCATCATTTTTTGGAAGCCCTCTGGACTTTCCTCAAGCTCAAGCAAAATAGCAGCAGTTTTCTGATTTTTAGATACGACCGAATTCATGTAGATTGGGTTCAGTGCCAGCAATTTTTTCAGCTGATCAACATCACTCTCGGTTACAGAACTGTTTGGCAGTAGTTTCTTGGCATCAAATCCATCCGAATTGGCGGTGATCCCTTTGGCCTGCCGTGCAGCCAGACTCATCAGGGTAGATCGAACCACACCCGGAGCATTATCAACTTCTTCGGTAATGCGTTTGACTTTTTCTAACACTTGCGGCTGATAAATATCACCCTGCTTCGGCGTAATACCAATCACCACCATGTACTTGGAGCCGAATTTCTTTTCAATCAGCTTAGTCGAGGTGATATAAGGATGTCCTTTAGGGGCAAGCGCATCTGGATCAATAATAATTTTGACGCCAGATGCAAGATAGGCCAAGGCAATGGTCAAGAGCATGACCACTGTCAGCACAATACGGCGATGTTTGAGAATCCAACGCGAGTATTGTTCCATCACCTGATGAGTCTTGCGAAGTGGTTTATTGGTTTCGTGCGTCTGCTTACCAACCGACTCATAGGCTTCACCCTTCTGAGCCAATGCTTCAAGATTAGCAACATCTTTCTTGAACTGAGCAAGAACCATCTTTTTCAGCAATGCCGCGGGCAATACGCCAAAAAAACTGCCTGGCTCTGCCTCAAACACCCACTCAATCCATGTACCTTCAGGATGTGGTTTGAAGCGATAAGTACCTGTGTAGTGGAAAGGTCCTTCCAAGACTTTGAACGCATACAATTCGTTCGGTACTAGATGTGTGATTTCACCTTTAAAGGACATCTCACGACCAATAAAGCTAAAACCGATTTCATACTTGCTGCCTACACGCGGAGTATTGTCTAGCAGTTCAGAATGCTTACATGACAATTGCCAGCCTGCATCATTGGCTGGGTTTGCAAGATAGTTGAAAACCTTGTCAATCTCGGCCGGTATGAGGAAAGCATGTTCTATGGTCACCATAGTGGTTCTACCTTCTTGTATTTTTTATGCAGGGATTGGATACATCTGATCAATCGTCTGGGCAACAGCCACGACGTTCTCAGCGTACATAATCGATGAATGATCACCAGGCAAATCCACCTGTGTAAATGTGTCTTTGACCAATTGGTCCCAACCTAGACTTTCGCCAAAATCTTCCAGCTCATCTTTGGCCTTAACCAAGAGGATCGGAAAATCTTCAGGTTCTGGGAAATAGGTCTGAAGTGCGATGCCATTGGCTAGATAGGTATCAAAGTAAAGTCGGAAATCTGATGGGTCAGCATCTAAAGGCAGAACATTGATGGCCTTGGCTTCTTTAAGTACATGATCAAACATGTGATCTGGACTCAATTCACGCAAATATTGCGCTGGTATCGTCAGCTTTTTGCCATAAGGCGCAGCCAGATCGCGGGCAAACCAAGATAAAAGCATGGCATCGTCAGCATCATCAGGCATATTCTCAGCGATTGGAGCACGGGTATCGATCATGACAATACCTGTGACCTGCTGCCCCATTAGACGCAACTGATGACTGATCTCGTATGCAATCGCACCGCCAAAACACCAGCCACCGAGAAAATAAGGTCCCTCAGGCTGCGTCTTTTGCATTTCAGCAATATAGAGTGTCGCCATATCTTCGATTGCTACTTCAGCAGCATCTGCTTCTATCAGGCCAGGAGACTGAATAGCACGCAAAGTACGACTCGGATTGAGATGGCGCGAGAGTTCCATATAACAGAAGGTACTGCCACCAATCGGATGGAACAACCACAGCGGCTGTTCGTAGGTTCCGCGGCGCAGCTCGATTACGATAGAGGGTTTAACTTCTTTATTGTCACGAATGATCTCAGCCAGACGCTCCACGGTGGAGTACTGTGCCAGCAAGGCAACTGGTAAGTCGGTACTGAATACCTTTTTGAGATGATTGATAAGCTTTACAGCCAGCAACGAATGCCCGCCCAACTCGAAGAAATCATCATATATCCCAACCCGTTTGACCGACAGGATCTGCTCAAAGGTAGTACAGAGCTCGATTTCGATCGGATCACGTGGCGCAACATAATCGTTACTTTGCTCAAACACAGGCTCAGGAAACGCTTTACGATCTAGCTTATTGTTAGCCGTCATTGGAAACTCATCCAACGTAATAAACGTATTTGGCACCATGTAAGCTGGAAGATGGATTTGCATCGTCTTTTTCAGACTAGCAATGTCAATCTTATGTCCAGTCACATACGCCACCAGTTTCTGATCGTTGCTGGTAGTCGTTTTAACCAACACGACTGCGTCTGTGATACCGTCGATCTGTTTGAGAACATTCTCGATTTCGCCTAGTTCAATACGGAATCCACGAATCTTAACTTGGAAATCTAGACGTCCATGATGAGTCAAATGTCCATCCGTATGTAGACAGACTTTATCTCCGGTGCGATAGAGTCGACCGGCATTTGGTAGAGATAGCAAAGTTCTAAATTGCGCATCTGTCAGCTCAGGTCGATGCCAGTAATCGACTGCCAGACCATCGCCCCCAATCCAAAGCTCTCCCATGACGCCCGGCGGGACTAAACGTTGCTGTTCATCAAGAACATAGAGCTGTGTGTTCGCCAGTGGTTCGCCTAAAGCAATATATTTTGCATCAGTGATACGAGCCGCACTCGACCAAACAGTGGTCTCAGTCGGGCCATAGACATTCCAGAGACAGCCGACTTTGCCTAGCAGTTTTTCTGCCAGTATAGAATCTAGCGCTTCGCCTCCACAGAGTGCGGTCAACTCTAGATTGCCGCTCCACTCGCTGTCTAAGAGCATTTTCCAAGAGGCCGGTGTTGCCTGCAAAACGTTGATAGACTTAGCATTTAGATAATCTACCAATTGATTACCATCTTGTGATACCTCACGTGGGCAAACATGCACCACACCGCCGTACATCAGTGGAATCAGTAACTCAAGAATTGAAATATCAAACGCATAAGTGGTGATCGCTAACAGCTGAGTCTCAGTCGTTACTTGCAATCTATCATTCATAGATAGTAAGAAATTGATGATTGAAGGATGCCCAATACGCACGCCTTTAGGCTTCCCTGTCGAGCCTGAGGTGTACATCACATAAGCGGTCTCACCAAAGGCAAGCGTCTCGCGCACTTGCTCAAGGGGCACAACACCAGCTTGATTGATATCCAAACGCGGTACAGAAACTTTGAGAGCATCCATCAACTCGGTTTGAGTCAAGATGACTTTAGGTTCAGCATCTTCGATGATGTTATGTAAACGTTCACTTGGGAAATTAGGATCTAGTGGTACATAGGCTGCCCCTGCCGCCCAGATCCCGAGGATTGCTGCTGGCAATAACGCCGTGCGGTCTAACATCAGACCTACACGATCGCCGCGAGTAACGCCATGTACACGCAAATATTCAGCGATACCAGCGATGTGCTGACCCAACTCACGATAACTAACCGCATGATCCTTCGAGGTCAGAGCATGATGATCACCACGCTCATCGATCTGCTTTAGAATCATTCCTAATAGATCATGTTGAGGATAATCAGTAGCCTGCCCACGTAGGGCATCGAACTGGGTACCATCCTTATAATCGGGTGCGATATCTAACTCAACGATCTTACGCTCAGGATGAGACACCATCTCTGATAATACGGCTTGCAGCAGTTGCACCATATTCTCGGCAGACTGTGCAGAAAATAGCTCAGAGTTGTATTTCAGCACGCCAACCAGTTCGCCTTGATATTCACCGCCCATTTCCAGCGTAAGATCTAATTGACCTTCTTGCTGGCGAACCGGAAAACTTCCTAACGTCAGGTCTTGACCTACCAAGGTCGCTGGGGTCTGGATTGGTAAGAGAAGTTCTTTAAACTCATCCATGCCGCCTAGACGTTCCCAGAACATTCCCACCTGAGCCAATGGATTAATACTGCCATCACGCTTTGGTGAAACCGCCTCAACCACTCTGGAAAAGGCAACTTTTTGATGCTTGAGGCTCTGTCTTAATTGTTCCTGCACCTGCTGTGTGAACTGTCGTAAAGTCTGATCAGCATCGATGTCCATGTGAATAGCAATCGTATTGACAAACTGCCCCAGTGCATTGCGCAAAGAGCGTTCAAGTCGACCAGCTACCGGTGTGGCAATGACTAGATTATTTTCATGAGATAGTTTGTGTAGCAGAATATAGAAACCCGATAGTACAAGTCCGAATAGCGTGATCTCATAATCTTTCGCCAAGCTCACAAGACCAGATGACACTGACTCAGGCACACGGAAAACCAGTGAGCTGCCTTTATGTTGCTGCACAGCTGGACGTGGATAATCAAGCGGAATGCTATGCACGTGTGGTGCATGCTGTAACGCATTTTTCCAGAAAATTAGACTCTCATCAGCATCATCGGTCGCAGTGCTCTGCTGCTTATCTGCATACTGTGCGAACTCGATTCCGTTCACCACATCCGACTCTGTAACAAGCCCAAAACGTTTGCAGACATCACGTAGCAAGAGGCCAATTGACCAAAAATCCATTAAGGCATGATGAATCACAACCGCAATCACATAGTGATTCTGGCCGCGCTCATAGCAATGGATACGCCATAGCGGTGGCTGAGTCAGGTCAAAAGGTTGCTTCGTATCCTGCTCAACTAATTGTGTCAAATCAGACGCATCGACATGGCGAGCATCAGACACGATAATATTAGGATAGATACGATCCCAGATGAGTTGTTCAATACCCTGATCATTGGCAGGCATGCTTACACGCAGTAGCGGATAATCATGCATTACTGCCTCTAGAATCTCCATCGGCTTGTTGCCCAATGGCTGGTTAACCTTCACATCAAAGGCCACCACCATATTGTAGGCACTACACGTCGACTCAAGCCGCTGGATATACCAGATGCCGAGCTGTTCTGCAGAAATCGCATGGCGCGATAGAATTGCAGGTTCCAGTCGTACAAGGTTGTTCACGAAGCAACTCCCTGCTGCAACTGAGAAACAATATATTCAGCCAAGGCATTAATTGTTGGGTAATCCCATAGTAGTGTCGGCTCAAGCTCCAGTTGTGTCAGATCCTCGAGATCTCCAGACACTGACAAAGCAACGATCGAATCAAGGCCGTAACTGGTAAATTTTTTCTGTGAATCAAGTGTCTCAGGCTCTACACGCATTTCTTTGGCTACTAGCGTGCGAATGATTTCGCTCCAGTAAGCTTTATCTTTATTCATGGGGTAATATCCTCTTTAACCGGTTTGGCATCACGCGGTGCCAGTGCAAAATCGATGACAGATAACATATGGTTGTTTGAAATTCGGTCTAGCAGATCTGCCAATGTGCTTTCACGCAGTGATGTCATTGGAGGGGACGTCTGCCCTTCAGCAGCATTTAGGAAAATGATCAGCCATGCACCATCCTGCAAAGCAGGTCTTAGGCCACGACGGTTAAAGACCCAGAAACCCAGCACAGCAATGCGGGCAAACAGCTCGGCATAGTCGCGGGCTAAGCTGAAACGTAATGTTTCGAACTCTTTAGCCGCTTCTGAACTTGAGAAATAATCTTGAATTTTTTGATCTAGCGTGCGCTGCTCGATAAGAAGCTGATCAGCACGCTCACGTAGCTTGGACAGGTTCTCAGCAGCCAGCCCCACTGTAACGTCAGCATCGTTGAGCATCTCAATGATCGTTCCCAGTGACTCCATCACCAAGTCACCATCTCGGTTGAAAATCTCAAGCTTGCGGAAATCAATAGCGTCGTTTTCCACCTGCAAGTCATACAACTGGCGATAACGTGCTTTAGCTTCGGCTTGGTCGAGATGGTCGGCTTTTTTGCTACGCCCTTTATTGGCAGATTTGAGCTGAAAACTTAGACTGTCTAGACAGACGGTACTACTGCCGTCAAATACACTAACAATCAGATGATCTCTGAAGGCTTTCTGGTACATTCCATCAGCATATGCATTTCTTAAGAAAAACCGCGACCCAAGCACTGAAGAGGTGATTTTGGCCAGTGACTCTACATATTCAGGCACCAGTACCTTGATGATCGGTGACCATGTGCTGAATTGATTGATACAGACATGTAACCCGCGCGCACCAACGAGTGATAACACCTCAGCTGCTAATAGATAGGCATAAGCTGTAGCAAGTTGCTCACGTACCAGCGGAATGTTAATCACTTTTTTGTTATACAACTCGCGCTCGATAGCAAACTCGGTTGCGATGCGTAACATCGTATCGCCCGCACCCAGAGAGAAGCTGCTGCAATATGCACGCGTCACCTGTAGTGTCTTGAGTCCAAGCTCTAACCCCTGACCTTCTTCACCGATCAGGGCATCTTTATGAATTTCAGCATTGTTAAAGCCGATACCACTGATATCTAGCCCACGCATACCAACCGTTGGCAGGCGATTCAGGCTATAGGTTCCTTTAGACGCCATGTAACGTTTATCAAGCCAGAATGCGCTCAGACTACGCGGTCCACGATCATCTGATGTTTTAGCAATCAGACTTAAAGAGTCACCTAGAGTCGCACGATTGATCGACCACTTTTCACCATTTAAGATGTACTTGCTCTCGGCAGCTTGTGCAGTTACGTCACTGGATAGCAGGTCAGCTCCATGCGCTTTCTCGCTATAAGCCAGCGCTGGTGCAGCACCCTGCAAAATCCGGGTAGCTATGTTTTCGCATTGACTAGAGTTACCGCCGATCCATACGATCACGGACCAAGCATTCGTGCTATAGGTCGAATTAATTGTTAGATCACGTCGTGCCAGCACGCGATGCAGATATAACAACTCTTCACCAATTTCCATGCAACCTCCGAGCTCTGAAGGGACATAAAAACGGTTCATGCCCACAGCATTCAGAAAATCAACAGCACGCTGAGGGTATTGCTCCTTCTCATCACGCTCGATGGCCGCGGACCAAGAAAAATCATTATTGGTATCATGTACGGAGCCTAAAATTTGCTCCAGACGAGCAGCAGATTGAAACTGCCGCAAATTGGACGTAAGTGACATGAGTTTTTGCTCAAATGATTAAAGGGTAAGGATTAAAACAAAGCACTTTTTAGTCGATTAAAAATGAGCGCGCGCACTTCTCGTTCCTTGATCATTGAGTTGAGTAGATTGGAGCTATAACGAATCAGTTGCCCCCGCTGCTCACGATCACGCATGACTTCTAAGCCATTCTTGACATAGTTTCGGGCCATCACCGTTCTACGGTTTGGATGAGTTAAACAGATCAGTTGACCGCGCTCGATCTGCTCTTTAATTTTTCTTCTTCTGATTTTGCCGCTAGTGGTCTTGTTTATCCGACCTTGATGCAGCAAATAAACACCTTCTACAGGTAAGCCGATATCAGCTGCCACTTGCTCTTTAACCTGAGTTCTGATGGTTTCAAAATTAAGTGTCTTGTCTATCGACTTCTTTTTGATCTCAAGCACAACCGTGACGCCATCAGAATTACCGAAATTCACTGCTGCAACACAGCCTTTACGGACAGCAGGATGCGCCACTTCGACGGAGCACTCGATATCTTGCGGGTAATAGTTTTTGCCACGGATGATGATCACATCCTTAAGGCGACCGGTCACATACAAGTCTCCATTTTTGACAAAGCCCATATCACCAGTTCTTAAGTAATGTACTTGACTAGGCTTATCCGCTTTATCGAGGATGGTTGCAGCAAAGGTTTCCTGATTGACCTCAGGCTTCTGCCAGTAACCCGCAGTGACACTCTCGCCTGCTAGCCAGATTTCACCGACTTCATCAATCCCTACCTCTTTGCGGGTATGCGGATTGACAATACGACAATCAAGATGTGTAGAGATCTTTCCACAGCTCACCACTTGCACGGCTGTCTGGTCTTGGCTGGTCTGCACCAAATTGGCATTCAACTTTTCACGATCGATTGAAATCGCATTGAGAGGGCCAGTCACACCACTAACTAAGAGCGTAACTTCTGCCAAGCCATAACAAGGCAAGAAAGTATCCAGTCTCAATTTCGACTGAGTATTGAATTTTTCCATGAAGCGCTGCATGACATTAGCCTTGATCGGCTCGGCACCGTTAAACAGCACACGCACACGGCTCAAATCAAGCGATGCAGCTTCTTCATCCGAGATGCGATGTAGACACAATTCATAGGCAAAGTTTGGTCCACCACTAATCGTGATGCCTTTTTCACTAATGAATTGCAGCCACTTAAGAGGTTTACGGATAAAATCCAGCGGTGACATCACATAGCAAGTCAGACCTACATACACGGTCTGTAAAACCGAGCCGATCAATCCCATGTCGTGATAGACAGGTAACCATGTAAGACCGATATCATCGGCTTGTGTGCCAAAAGCTTCAGCAATCATGACTTCATTTGCCATGATATTTTTATGGGTGACGATTACACCTTTAGGCCAACCTGTTGACCCTGAAGTGTATTGAAGGAAACAGATATCTCCTTCAACAATGTGCGGAAAATCTTTTTTCACCAAGTCGCGCTGCAATTCGGCGTCAACGGCGTGTAATATCAAATTTTCATTTTGAGCTTTTAATGTGATAAGACCTGATAGTTCAAGAATCTTTTTAGTTGTGAGTACTATCTTTGGCTCACAGTCATTCATAATATTCAAAATATTAGAAAAACCGTTGCGGTTAAAAGGCAAGCTGACAGGTACTGCGATAATTTTAGCTTTCAGACAAGCAAAGAACGATACGATAAAGTCCAGTCCAGGCTCGAACAGCAACACGGCACGATCGCCACTGTCTACAAGGTTCATCAATACTTGAGCTTGATGTTGAACCCGCATGTTCAGATCTGCATACGTCAGAGATTGAATACCACCAGATTGTCGTCCCAAATATTCAAAAGCAATCTTGCTTCCATTTAAATTTGCGTGGGACTCCAAAGTTGCAATGATATTATCCGTACACATTACAGCCATAACTTACTCCGATTAATTATAATTCACCCTTAAAACTCGCTGATTCAGAAATTACCTTTTTAGCGGGGGCTTTTAATAAAATGAATATACTTTTTTTGTTTAAAATATAAATTCACATTATATTTTATGTGCTAGTGTCTTTTATTACACCTGTAAGGGTTTACAGGTTGATCTGTTTTTATTGAAAATTAAGGTACTAGATATCTTTCATAAATTATTTTTATTCGGTTTAATATTATGAATATTAGCTATTAAATTAAATTTCAAACTCAATTTCTCTATTTTTATAATATTTACTAAGATTTTTAGTATGCCAAATATAAGCTCTATTTGTATTCTTATCTTATTAATAACTTGACTCTAGATTTTTTATTTAAAATCTAATTTACTGTATGTTTTCTTTCCTTAATGGCAAAAAATAATTCAGGTGAAATTCCTTAATAGCCTTTGCTTACAAGGATAAAACTCCTAAAGAATCTTGCTTTAAATTACATCTGAATAGCTTAAACTTATGTATAGAAACGAAACTAATATATAAACCTACAAACCACATTGCTTGACCTATAAGTTATATATAAAATATAAATCCTACAGCAAAATTATTAATTAAAAAATATTTTTATCAACAACATTTCAATATTAGAAAAATAAAATTATTAAATTAAACAAAAATTAAAAACTTATTATAAATTATTTTTATACAAAATTAATTTTAATTAAAACCAAATTCAAATAATTAATTTTATTTTAAATATATATCTAATAATAATTTATTTTATTAAAATCCAATATTAAACTTCTCTATTGTTTATATATCTACCTCTATAAAATCCCCAACATTACGGCTCGAATAGCTGCTGAAATTTTATTATTCACATTTAGCTTCTGCATTGAATTTCCAAGATGAAAATTTATGGTTCTTTCAGCCACCCCGAGAATCTGCGCAATCTCTGCTGACGTTTTACCTTCCGCCGTCCAACGCAGAACCTCTTTTTCCCGCTTCGTTAAATAAAGATTAAACTGAGCAAATTCTGCGTCATTCACAATTTTAGCAATGCTGGAATGCACTGTCTGGGACAGCCAATACATATTTGTATATTGAGCTTTCTGCTCTTTTTCTGATAATTGGTCAGTGGATCTTGCTAGTGTTAACATCCCCCTTGTACCAATAAAGTCACGGCTTGACTGTGCCCAACCGACATTTAAACCATAAGAACGCGCCTCTTCCCAAAAATCTTTTTGAGATTGAGTGTTCGCAGATTGGCTCGACCAGACAAGAGGTTGAAGTGACAGCATACAATGCTGTACGGTTGGATCTACTACTACATATTGCTGTTTAACATAACGCTTCTGCCATGCTTCTGGATAATTATTCAACATAATCGTTTTTGGTTCAGCAATAGATAATGGTGCCTGCATACCATAAGCACAATAATCAAATCCGAGCTTTAAAGCTGTAGATTTGACGACCTCAAATAGCTGATATTCATTTTTTACCATCAGAGATGCTGATAGTAAATCCTCTTGCCAATTTTCCATTTACTCTTATTAGACCTTATTCATAAATCATTTTTTTAGTTGCATATGGTGAATTTATAATCCAATTAACAACATTTTTGAGCCTGAGAGGGTGGTAAATTCTTCGGATAAACTAGTTTCAGAAAGCTTTTTAAGGTTGTTATATTGCATATGTTAATTATGCTTGAAATTCTCAAATATAAAGGACGCATTTTATTCCAAAAATGAGTATTTTTTACTTTCAAAAGAAGTCTATTATTTATCCTTATTTGTATATTTCTATTAATTTAACTAAATAATAACCTTTACTAACAATACACTCCGTATAAGTTTTCTATTTATTATTAGGTGCAGCGTAGAATAATTATAATGATCTCAAAATATTTTTTAATAATAAGGATAGATATTATTTACAATGTACATGCCGAATTTATCCTCTTCATACTTTTGAAACGAGTAATTCTCATATTGATGCTACAGAATGCTCAATTTGTGTATAAGTAAACCTCACTACCTGAAATACTTTCTAAAGAACAACTTAACGTTGTGTACCACCAGATTACGACTGACCTGTAAAACATAACAGTATTTTGTTGGCAATAATTTATGTTATTTATCTATAGAACTGTAATTCAAGTCACTTGAACAGGTAGCATGGTCACAATCCCCACCCATTTCTCAATCTCAACTGATGGTTTTATTCGGATGAATGAAAACCAGCTTATGAATTACCCCCTCCAACACCTCATATCTACTGTTGAATCAACACAAATTGAAGATTCTCAAATTCTATATTATGGGTTTACTGAATGGGCAACATCACTGACCCCAGCTTTAAGTACCGGATGGGACTGGGAGTTCGTTGAGCAAAATGGCATCACGAGCTTAAAACGAATTGGGCTATCTCGAAGCAATATCATGATTGTTGATGTATCTGGTACAGATATTGGATGTGATGTGACTGAAACATTAATCGAGAAAAAAATAGATACTTTGTTTTGGGAACAGTTCATTTATGCTCAAATTAATACAACGCAGACAAAGACTAAATTAAGTCTAAATTTCTCTTAGAAACCTGTTAATTCTTACAGTTACCACCTTTCCAGCTGTCAAGTAAAGTCGCCTGAAAAATAAGTGGAAGCACTTGTAATGAATATTATTGCTGGATTTCAAAACAATTTTTCAGAAGGCTTATATACCAAATTTAAAAGTTACCGCTACAGGGTATTTGTTGAACACTTAGGGTGGGAGTTGAACTGTCCACATAATGAAGAACTAGATCAATTTGATAAAGTCGATACAGCTTATGTCGTCGCCCAAGATAGAGAATCCAATATTATTGGCTGTGCCAGACTACTACCCACGACTCAACCCTATTTACTCGGTGAAGTATTTCCTCAATTAATGAATGGAATGCCTATTCCTTGCTCACCAGAAATTTGGGAATTATCAAGATTTTCAGCCGTAGATTTTTCGAATCCACCTTCCTCTGCTAATCAAGCAGTGTCATCCCCAGTCTCTATTGCAATTCTGCAAGAAGCGATCAACTTTGCAAGAGAACAAGGCGCAAAACAACTCATTACGACCTCACCTCTTGGTGTAGAGCGGTTATTACGTGCTGCGGGTTTTCGTGCTCATCGTGCAGGTCCGCCCATGGTTATCGACGGATATGCTATGTTTGCATGCTTAATTGAAGTTTAGTTGGCTAAATCAAAGTCTAAAAATCTTAGTGACATTGTAAAATTATAAAGATGAGGGTCATGAGTTCGAGTCTCGTTTCCCTCGCTAAAATTTAAAAGCCCTAATCAAACGATTAGGGCTTTTTTCTATTTAAAGCATTAAACTTAATATTAAGAATGCTCAGTAATTTTGGTTTTCAAATTTAATTCTGTTTTCTTATGATAAGCCTCATCAGTTTTAGTACTCCAATCACGTGGCATAAATGAAGTCGATATAATCGCAACGATAGCCATAGATCCAATATAAATCATAATTAAGTAAGGATTACCATGCCCGATACTTAAAAGCTTCGTCGCAATTAACGGTGCTAAACCACCACCGAGCACTCCAGCTAGCTGTACCGAAATTGAGATTCCGCTATAACGGATTTCTGCCGGAAATTGACGTGCAAAAAGCTGAGCTTGTGGGGCATACATAATTGGAAAGACCACACCAATCGCTAAAACAATTGCCGTCCAGACCAATACCGGATCTTTTGTGTTGAGCATGGTAAAAAATGGATAGCAATAAAGTGCCAATACGCATAACCCAAACATAAACATATTGCGTTGACCCACTTTATCTGACAAATGTCCGCAGAATGGTGTCATAAATAGAATGACTATTGCACCGCAAATGGTGGCAAACAAAATGTCTTGGCGTGGAATCCCAAGTTGGGCAGTGGTGTAAGCCAATGTAAAAGTTGAGGCAATATAGAACCATGCATTCTCGGCAGCGCGCGCCAAAATAATCGTGATGAGTTGCTTCGGATGATTTTTAAAAACTTGTAAGGCAGGAACTTTGACTTCTTCAGACTGCTGTTTTACTTTCTCAAAATCTGGGGACTCAGGCACTTTCACTCGAATGTACCAACCTACTGCCAGTAAAATAATGCTGGCAAGAAATGGTAAACGCCAACCCCAGCTAAACAATGCTTCTTCAGGTAATAACGACACCAGTCCTAGTGCGATTGAGGCCAGCATTAAGCCACCACCCGTACTGGCTTGAGGCAAACTTCCCCAAAAACCCTTACCGCCTTCAGGTGCATGTTCAACGGCCATCAGCACTGCACCGCCCCATTCACCGCCCATTGCCATACCTTGAATGAATCGCAAGACGACCAAACCTATGGCCGCCCAGTAACCAATTGACTCGTAAGTTGGTAATAAGCCAATGAGAACCGTCGGAATCCCCATTAACATGAGCGTTAGTAACAACATCGACTTACGGCCAATTTTGTCACCAAAATGACCAAACACTAAACCACCTAATGGTCGCCCAATAAAGCCAACGGCATAAGTTGCAAATGCAGCAAGTACACCTGTAAGTGCATCCAGATTGGGGAAAAATAATTTATTAAAGATGAGAGCTGCTGCTGCGCCATAAATAAAGAAGTCATACCATTCAATGGTAGTGCCGACCATACTAGAGATGCCTGCTAGTCGATGTGACGACTTTTTAGAATGTGAACCGTTTCCTTGTATTGTTTGCATCGCAATTTCCTTTTTAGATTTTCTTGTTTTGTCTTTTTTATGCTTATGACCAGCCCTGACCATAAGCATTTTCAGGTCTCGCTTTATCTCCTTAAGCTTTTTATATTGTTGTAATGCGGGCTTAGCTTAGCTTTTCTAAAATTTGCTCTAGCTCCGGATTACGTTCTTGCCACTGCGGTTGTTTGTCTTTATCGACAATGAGCGCACGAACGCCCTCAATAAAGTCACCATGCTCAAACCAGATATCCTGTAAATCACGCTCAAGCTGCATACACTGCTGCAAAGAGAGCCCACGGCCTAAATGTTGCAGCTTCAAACTCGTTTGTTTGGCAATAAATGAACGTTGCTGCAAAATGCTGAGCATCTTGCTAGTCCAAGTTTTTAAGCTTTCATCTTTTTCATTTTCAAGACTTTGTTCAATTTCATCTAAATGCTGAAAACCGAAATGTTTACGAATGCCTTCGGCTAGTTGCTTTAATTCACTTTCGGCAGGACGAGTAATAAATCGGGTAATGATTTGCTCAATTCCTTCTTTACTTAAACTTGGTGTATCAACAAGTGCTTCTTGCAATGCTTGTAACAGCTCGCTTGGCACATGGTAGTCAATTAAATCGAGATAAAGCGCATCGCTACTGCTGATCTGCTCACCCGTAATTGCCATATAAACGCCGATATCATCAAGTCGAGACAGGAAGTGTGTTGCCCCAACGTCTGGGAAAAAACCAATCGCTGTTTCAGGCATGGCAAATCTGGATTTTTCACTGCTCACCACAATGTGACAAGCCTGAGCTAAACCAAAACCACCACCTAATACATAGCCATCAAGCACAACGATGACCGGCTTTTCATATTCACGCAGCGTGGTCAGCATTTTATATTCGGCACTAAAATAGCCTTTATAATCAGCCGTGCCATTTTTATAACTGTCGTAGAGATAGCGGATATCTCCACCTGCACAGAAGGCTTTGGGACTATTTGATTTGATTAAAATAGCTTGAACAGCGTTATCATTTCGCCACAGTTCCAATTGGGCACCAATGCCTTCAATCATATCTAGCGACAATGCATTGAGATGAGTCACACGGTCTAAGGTAATAACGCCCAACTTACCGTTTTGCTCAATCATTAAGTGATTTTCTGTATTCATTTTATTGATCTCTTATTGATTTTTAAAATTTGGCTGGCGTTTTTCAACGAAAGCCTGCATTCCTTCTTTTTGGTCAGATGTCGCAAAAATTGAATGGAACATACGTCGCTCAAAGCGTAAACCTTCGGTGAGATTCACTTCATAAGCTCGGTTAATGGTTTCTTTGAGCATCATGTTTGCAGTTAAAGATCGTGCTGCAATTTTTTCTGCTGCTTGTAGGGTTTGTTCAAGTAACTCTTCTTTGCTAAAAACGCGTGCAACCAAACCACTTTGCTCTGCTTCAACTGCACCCATTTGACGAGCGGTAAAGCACATTTCCATTGCTTTGGCTTTACCAATCGCATGAGTTAAGCGTTGTGTACCACCAATACCCGGAATTACACCTAAAGTAACTTCGGGTAAGCCAAACTTGGCGTTATCGGCACAATAGATAAAGTCACACATGAGTGCCAATTCACAGCCGCCGCCCAACGCATAACCACTGACTGCTGCAATTAAAGGTTTACGGCGCTGTGCAATACGGTCTGCAAGATGAAAAAAATCATCAAAATAAATATCTGGAAATACCAAATCAGCCATTTCTTTAATGTCTGCACCAGCAGCAAAAGCTTTTTCTGAGCCTGCCAACACCATGCAGCCAATTTCACGATCTTTTTCGAGCTGATCTAATGCCTGATTAATTTCACTAATTAATTCACTGTTTAAGGCATTGAGCGCTTGAGGGCGATTTAAAGTAATCAGTCCAACCCCATTACGCTTTTCTAATAAAATACTTTGCCACTGCATCATTTATTCCTTGTTCTGGTTTTATAGACTACGTGCAATCACTAAACGTTGAATATCACTCGTGCCTTCGTAAATTTGACAAATACGGGCATCACGATAGATACGTTCAATTGGGAAGTCTTTGAGATAACCATAGCCACCAAACACTTGTAAGGCGCTCGAACACACACGTTCAGTCATTTCTGAAGCAAATAACTTGGCCATTGAAGCTTCGTTGAGACACGGTTGACCTGCTTCTTTTAAACGTGCAGCGTAGTGAACCAGTTGTCGGGCTGCTTCAATTTCGGTTGCCATACTAGCAAGGCGAAATGCAATTGCTTGGTGCTCAAAGATTGGTTTGCCAAAAGTGATACGCTCTTTGGCATAGTGGGTCGCTTCTTCCAGCGCAGCACGTGCCAAACCTACCGCTTGTGCAGCAATACCAATACGGCCACCTTCTAAATTGGCAAGTGCAATTTTTAAACCTTCACCTTCTTTGCCCAGCATTAAGCTTTTATGAATGCGCACATCTGTCAGTGCAATCTGGCAGGTATCTGAAGCATGTAGGCCTAGTTTTTCTTCAACACGAATTACTTCGTAACCCGGTGTTTCGCGTGGGACTAAAAAGGCACTAATCCCCTTTTTACCTGCACTTGGGTCAGTGACTGCAAACACAATAATCACGCCAGCATTGTTGCCGGAGGTAATAAACTGCTTAGCGCCATTTAAAATGTAATCATCGCCATCTTTAACCGCACGAGTTTTAAGAGCTGCTGCATCTGAGCCAGTATGTGGTTCAGTTAGGGCAAAAGCACCGATCATTTCACCTTGTGCCAAAGGTTTTAAAAACCGCTCTTTTTGCTCGTCAGTACCAAATTTTAAAATAGGTACACAGCCAACCGAGTTATGTACACTCATAATAGTCGAGGTTGCGCCATCGGCTGCGGCAACTTCTTCGAGTGCCAATACATAGGCTAAATTGCCCGTGTCTGAACCGCCCCATTGCTCTGAAACAAGCATCCCCATAAAACCAAGTTGCCCCATTTGAGCCAAGGTTTCTTTCGGGAAGGTTCCGTCTCGATCCCAATCGCTGGCATTAGGTTTGATTTGTTCTTGGGCGAAACTTTTCGCCATATCACGAATAAGTAATTGTTCTTCGGTAAATTGCATTGTTATTTCCTTTACCCTGCTTTAGCTTGTTGTTTAGCAATTTCCTGATTACGCAGTAAAAAGCGCTGAATTTTACCACTTGGAGTTTTAGGTAATTCACTCAAAAATTCAACTAAACGTGGGTAGGCATGTGCAGAAAGTCGTTTTTTTACAAATTGACTGAGTTCTTCAGCAAGTGTATCTGAGGGTTGAACGCCCGCAGCTAAAATCACAAAAGCCTTAACGACTTCGGTACGGTCTGGGTCAGGCACTCCAATCACTGCTGCTTCAACCACAGCATCATGTTCTAGTAAGGCACTTTCTACATCAAAAGGTCCAATACGGTAACCTGATGTGGTGATTACATCATCACTGCGTCCAACGAAGCTCATGCTGCCATCGGCATGTAACTCGGCAGTATCTCCAGTTAAGTAGTAATGACCCACAAAAGGAGATTTTCGGCTTTCTTTATAGCCACCGAACCACATCATTGGAGACTGGCTAATATCGACCGCTAAAATTCCCGGTGTATCTTCTGGAAGCTCTTCACCTTGTTCATTAACAATCGCAACACGGTAGCCCGGACTTGGGAAACCTGCCGCACCTGCACGTATTTCATGTTTTAAACCATGATGATTACACACCACCATGCCCACTTCGGTTTGTCCGTAATGGTCATAAATCGGAGCATCAAGGACTTGTTTAAACCAACGAATTACTTCTGGATTAAGCGGCTCACCTGCACTGCTAACAACACGGAACAGTCCTTTTAACGGCGCCATTTGTGCTAGATCAGCCGCCATCATCATACGGTAAGCAGTCGGCGCACCTGCCAAATTGTTAATTTTATAATCCTTCACAATTTGGCATAGACTATCTGTGCTGAAACCACCTTCATAAAACAAAGTGGCATGGCCCAAAAATAACGGCCCAGTAATCGCATAGTACAGACCATAAGCCCAACCTGGATCGGCAATATTCCAGAACGAATCTTCTTCGGTTAGACCAATCGCATCTTGCATATATCGTCCAAAGGCAATCAGTGCTTTTAATGGCACTTCCAATGGTTTCGCTGGCCCTGTGGTTCCAGAAGTAAACATCAATAAAAATGGATCTTGGATGTTACGTATGACCAAATCGCATTGATCGGACTGCTGCTTCACTTCATTCCAAAAATTAAAATCATCTGCTTTGAGTGGAGTACCTTGCACATCGGCAACCGTCACAATTGGAGGACAATTCTCAATTTCATCGAGCTTGCTGCGGTTACCTACATCGGTCACCACCAACTTGCTTTGTGCAAGCTGAATACGATGCTCAATTGCCTTTGGGCCAAACGCAGTAAATAATGGTTGGTAAACAGCACCAATTCGCCAAGCCGCAAAAATAGTCACAAGCAATTCTGGTGTTCTTGGTAATAAACCTGAAATACGGTCACCTGCTTTCACACCTTGTGATTTTAAGAAGTTAGCAAACTGACTCGACCACTCTTTTAATTCACGGAATGTGTATTGCTCTTTTCGGCCGTCTTTTCCTTGCCAATACAGTGCAATTTTGTCGCCATCTGCGTGTCGATCACAGCATTCATAACAAGCATTTAATGCATCGAGTGAGCTTGATAGCATTTTTTTTGCAGTACTTTCCAAATCGAAAGCCTGTGCAGCATTTTGATAATCCATCATATATTTTCCCTCAGTCCGGATTTGTTGTTATTCACGACAGGGTTTAATGTATTTAAAGCCATCCTTTGGCTTTGCCGTTATGCCTCTTGTGGCAGGTATTGCTGAATAATGCTCGAAAAATCGAGATTGGCATTACCACGCATGCACATTTGCTGATAAAGCTGTTGCACCATACCGCCTAATAAAATTGGCTGTTTAACTTGGCCTGCGGCCTCGACAGCAAGACCTAAATCTTTCAGCATCAGCTGAGTCGCAAAACCGTCTTGATAGCCGCGAGACGCTGGTGCATTTTCATTAATATGCGGCCATGGGTTGCACACATCCGAACTCCAGCAGCGTCCACTTGAGGTGTTAATTACACCTGCCAATGCTTGCGGGTCAATGCCTAACTTCACACCGAGTGCCATACCTTCAGCAACGGCAGCCATTGAAATACCCAAAATCAGGTTATTGCAGATTTTGGCAATTTGACCTGCGCCAACCTCACCACAATGAACAATATTTTTGCCCATGTGGCTTAAAACAGGTTTTACCTCGTTAAAGGTTTGCTCATCGGCACCCACCATAAAGGTTAAGGTTCCCGCCTGAGCACCAATGGTCCCACCTGAAACTGGTGCATCACAGATTTTAATATTTTTGCTCTGCGCAACAGCGGCAATATCTTTAATGGTTTGCGGGTCAATGGTACTGCTATCAATGCATAAGCTACCCGCTTTTAGCACCTCTAATACACCATTTTCACCCAAGTAAACTTCTTTAACATGCTTGGCAGCAGGTAGCATGCTAATGACTACATCTGCTTGTTTGGCCGCTGCTTGCGGACTGTTACACACCACGCCACCTGCCTCGGCAAAGTGCTGAATCGCCACTTCACTGAGGTCATAACCATAAACATTGAGTCCGGCTTTAAGTAGGTTTTGGGCCATTCTGCCACCCATATTCCCTAGACCGATAAAGGCGATATTCATCCGTGATCCCCTTAACGTAAACTAATGGTTGTATTTACTGCACCAACTTCATGGCTGTCTTCAAACCAGCGACTGGTAATAGTTTTGGTTTGGGTATAGAACTGCACAGCCTGTTTGCCGTATGGTCCCAAATCACCAAGTTTTGAACCTCTTGAACCAGTAAAACTAAAGAAAGGCACTGGCACAGGAATTGGAATATTGATGCCGACTTGACCAATATCAATTAAGTTCTGGAAAGTACGCGCAATCGCACCGCTTTGCGTAAATAAGCCGACACCGTTACCAAATGGGTTAGCATTGATTAAAGCAATCGCTTCCTCAAGTGTATCTACGCAAATAATTGAAAGTACAGGTCCAAAGACTTCTTCTTTATAAATACGCATGTCGGTATTTACGCCACTAAAAATCGTCGCGCCTACAAAGTTGCCTGATTCATAGCCTTGAACTTGAACATCGCGACCATCGAGTAGTAGTTCTGCGCCTTGCTCAACACCGCTATTAATTAAATCAAGCACACGCGCTTTGGCACGTTTTGAAATAACAGGGCCAATATCGGTATTCGGCTCATGGCCTGCGTTTACTTTTAAAGTTTTCGCTTTTTCGACTAATTCTTGAATCCAGTGTTTGCTTTCACCCACCATGACTGCAACCGACAATGCCATACAGCGTTGCCCAGCAGCACCAAATGCTGCACCCACCAAGGCATTTAATGTTTGTTCTTTATTGGCATCTGGCATAACAGCCACATGGTTTTTTGCACCCATCATCGACTGCACACGTTTGCCATGTTGTCCTGCAAGGTTATAAACATGCGTTCCAACCGCAGTTGAACCCACAAATGAAATCGCTTTAATATCTTTATGCGTACATAAACGGTCAACCACTTCTTTACCGCCATGCACAACGTTGAGCACACCTGCCGGAACACCTGCTTGAATCGCAAGTTCAACCAACATCATGGTCGATAACGGGTCTTGTTCTGATGGTTTTAAAACAAAGGTGTTGCCACAAACGATCGCCATTGGGAACATCCACAGTGGAATCATCGCTGGAAAGTTAAACGGCGTAATGCCGGCACACACACCCAAAGGTTGCTGCAAGGTATAAGTGTCTACACCACGCGCTACACCTTCGACATATTCACCCATTTGTAAGGTGCCGATTGAACAAGCATGTTCAACCACTTCTAAACCACGTTGAATATCGCCTTCCGCATCTGCCAAGGTTTTGCCTTGTTCAGCCGTCAGTACTTGCGCAATTTCCTTCATGTTGGCACGAATCAAATCTTGCAGTTTAAGCATGATGCGCATACGTGCCTGAATTGGGGTTTGGCGCCAAGAAGCGAAAGCATCTTGTGCAGCTTGAATAGCAGCATCGACTTCTTGAACCGTTGCAAATGGTACGCGACCAATCACTTCTTGAGTTGCAGGGTTAACAATGTCTTGCCATTCCTGTGTTTTAGATTCGATAAAGTTTCCGTTAATGAGTAATTTAGCGGTTTCCAATTCGATTTTTTGGATTGTGTTCATAACCTCTCCGTAGGCCATATTTTTATTGTGTTCAATTATTAGAAAATACTTTTTAATCATATTTTCTTTATTCCAGTTTCAATTGAGACTAGCAAAGAAAGCTTTGACCACCAACGCAAATTCATGCACGATTGATGTGCAAATATGCACAAGGATGACAATAAAAATGAAAGTGGATTGGGATCATCTACATTTTTTTCTGGTTTTAGCTCGCACTAAAACTCTAACCAATGCTGCGCGTATTATTGGGGTAGAGCATAGTACGGTTGCTAGGCGGATTCAGGCGCTAGAACTTGCTTTAGGTACAACGCTCTTTAAGCGTGAAGCAACTGGTTATGAACTGACACTCGAAGGGATGGCACTTGTTCCTCGAGTTGAGCAAATGGAACAAGCTTTCTTACAAATTGAAAAACCACATCAACCTTTACAAGGTCGTGTGCGAATTGGCACACCCGAAGGTTTTGGTACCGCATTTTTAGCCCGCTTACTGGCTGAGTTCTCCATCCAGTATCCACTGCTTACCATCGACCTGATTCCAGTGCCAAAAATGATTAAGCTCTCGCACCGTGAAGCCGACATTGTGGTGTCAATTGACCGTCCCACTTCTGGGCCCTATATCATTACGCGGTTATCGGACTATTGCTTAAAAATTTATGGCAGCCAAAACTATCTGGCTCAAAACCCGCCTATTCGCGGTTTAGAAGATTTAACCCAACACCGCTTCGTGAATTATATTGATGATCTGGTGTATAGCCCTGAGTTGTACTGTTTAGAACGCTTGCCCTTAAAGCTCAATGCAAATTTCCGTAGTAGTAGTATTTTGGCCCAACAAATTGCGGTGAGTGCTGGCGCAGGGCTTGCGATTTTGCCCAAGTTTTTAGCAGATGATAAACCAGAACTTGACGTCGTTTTAGAACAGCAAGTTCGCTTTACCCATACCTTCTGGATGCTAACCTTTGTTGATTTACAACATGAACCACGCATTAAACTGGTTTGGGATTATTTGCGTAAGCAAGCCGATCAATATCAACATTTACTGGTTGATTAAAAATCTGAATAAAAAAGCCAATCATAGTAGATTGGCTTTTTTGAAATTATTAATAATTAATCAAAAGTTTCTTGGCCTAGTTTTTTCATGCGCGGTTTATAAAACACATGATAGCTAACGCCTAAAACAACTAGCCATAATGGACTAACATATAATGCTTTTAAAGTATCTGGCTCGAGTGCCAAAATCACTAAAGTGAACAAGAAAAATGCAATGACGACATACGCCATCAACACCCCGCCCGGCATTTTAAAGGTCGATTTGGTATGTAACTCTGGACTCAACTTACGGTAACGCAAATAGCACGCCATGATCAGAAGCCATACGCTAATAAACAGAATCACACAGAGTGAACTTGCCAAAGTAAATGCTTCCATCGTGTTAGGCACGAAGTACTGAAGTACCGCTCCGCCCATAATGAAAATACATGAGAAGATTAAACCATTTGAAGGTACGGCACGTTTTGATAAACGCCCCAATGCACTTGGCGCCTGACCATCTTTCGATAAACCGAACAGCATACGGCTGGTTGAAAACACACCGCTGTTCATAGAAGACATGACTGAAGACAACACCACCAAGTTCATGATGATGGCAGAAACTGGAATACCTGCATTTAAGAATAACTCAACAAACGGGCTTTTATCTGCGCGAATGTGATCCCATGGCGTCACTGACATCACGACAAAAAGTGCCAAGACATAAAATAGAATAATACGAATTGGAATCGCATTAATTGCTTTTGGTAGGTTTTTCTCTGGATCTTTGGTTTCAGCAGCTGTTGTACCAATCAGCTCAACACCAATAAAGGCAAATACGGCAATCTGGAAGCCTGCCAGAAACCCACTTACCCCTTTCGGGAATAAGCCGCCATGCGACCACACATTACTTACACTCACAACCTCTCCATGTGGAGCTTGAAAATGAGTAAAGATCATGTAGCCACCCACACCAATCAGGCCAATAATCGCCAAAATCTTAATGAGTGCGAACCAGAATTCAACTTCACCAAACAACTTCACCGTAAGAAGGTTAAGCCCTAAAATGAATAGTACACAGCCTGCACTAATCATGGCCTGTTGCATTGGTGAGAAACTGGCGCCTTCGGGCAGCCAGAAACTTAAATAGTTAATGACGGCAGAAAGATCGGCTATACCCACTAACACCCAACCTAACCAATAGGTCCAGCCTATATAGTAGCCAGCCCATGGGCCGATTAAGTCATATGCCATATCGACAAATGATTTGTAATGTAAGTTAGCAAGTAGTAGTTCACCCAATGCACGCATCAGAAAAAAGAACATGCCACCAATTAACATGTAAATTACGAGAATTGAAGGACCTGCGAGGGAGATGGTTTTGCCCGAGCCCATGAATAAGCCGGTTCCAATTGCACCGCCAATTGCAATCATTTGTAGATGGCGATTATTTAATTTCCGTTGTAAATGATCAGGGGAGCTTGCCTCATCTGAATGATGAACCATTGTCATATTTAGAAGTCCTTTTTATATTTTGCTTAACTTAAATCAGCAACCTATAGGGAGAAAAACGAACCGTATATCGTGGGTTGCTGAGTCTATACATCAGGACAGGATGTTCAAGTATATTTTTCCTTAATTGATATATCGTTTGTCCTGTTTTTTTAAGTCACATTATTTATGTACTGCCTTCACGGCAATTTTAATTAATTGCTCTGGATTCTCCAGATTAGCCGGAGTGTAGCATGCGATAATGCTATATGTACTTTCCCAATACCCTCAAAATCGCACCATTGGCTCAAAAATAAACAATATTATTCCGATAAAAAATCTAAAAAAAATGAAAAAAGCCAATCATGATAGATTGGCTTTTTAATAAAACTTAATGATCGTTGACGAGTTCGCGTCCTAGCTTTTTCAAGCGTGGTTTATAGAGCACATGATAGGTGACGCCTAAAATGACTAACCACACAGGACTGACATAGAGTGCTTTCAAAGTATCTGGCTCGAGTGCCAAAATCACTAAAGTGAAAAGCATAAATGCTAGAACCAAATAGCTCATCCAAATGCCACCTGGCATTTTAAAAGTTGATTTTTCATGTAATTCAGGACGTAATTTACGATAGCGTAAATAGCACACCATGATGAGACTCCAGACACTAATGAATAGAATCACACAGAGTGAACTTGCCAGCGTAAATGCTTCCATGGTGTTTGGAACAAAGTACTGAAGTACCGCTCCGCCCATAATGAAAATACAAGAGAAAATCAAACCATTTGAAGGTACGGCGCGTTTTGACAAACGACCAAATGCACCCGGTGCCTGACCATCTTTTGATAAACCAAACAGCATACGGCTGGTTGAAAACACACCGCTGTTCATTGAAGACATCACCGAAGATAGCACCACCAAGTTCATGATAATGGCTGAAACTGGAATACCCGCATTTAAGAACAACTCAACAAACGGACTTTTGTCAGCACGAATGTGATCCCACGGTGTTACCGACATCACAATAAAGAGCGCTAATACATAGAACAAAATAATACGTATCGGAATCGCGTTAATTGCTTTTGGTAAATTCTTCTCTGGATCTTTCGTTTCAGCAGCCGTTGTACCTACAAGTTCAACTCCGACAAAAGCAAACACGGCTATCTGGAAACCAGCCAAGAAGCCTTCCGTACCTTTCGGGAATAAACCGCCATGCGACCAAACATTACTCATGCTTGCAACAGCACCTTGCGGAGCTTGGAAATGGCTGAAAATCATGTAGCCACCCACACCAATCAAACCAATAATGGCCAAGATCTTAATGAGTGCAAACCAGAATTCGATTTCACCAAACAAACGTACTGTCAGTAGGTTAAGACCCATCACAAACAATACACAGCCAGCACTAATCATGGCTTGTTGAGTTGGAGAGAAGCTCGCTCCATTGGGCAGCCAGAAACCTAAATAGTTAATGACCGCAGACAAATCAGCAATACCGACCAGTACCCAACCTAACCAATAGGTCCAGCCCAAATAATAACCAGCCCAAGGACCAATCAGGTCATGAGCCATATCAACAAAAGATTTGTAGTGCAGATTTGCAAGGAGCAACTCGCCCATTGCGCGCATTAAGAAAAAGAACATTCCTCCAATGATCATATAGATCAAAAGGATTGAAGGACCTGCGAGGGAGATAGTTTTGCCCGAGCCCATAAATAGGCCGGTTCCAATCGCACCGCCAATTGCAATCAGTTGTAAATGACGGTTAGACAGTTTTCGTTGCAGATGATCAGGAGAATTTTCTGTATCTGAATGACGAGCCGTTGTCATATTAAAATTCCTTTTTGAATTCCTTTGTTAAGATCAGCAACCTATGGCGAAAATCGAACCGTATGCCATAGGTCACTGAATCTGTTCACCAAAAATAACTGGATAAACCGTATCTATCTTCCTTCTGTTAGATACATCATCATTTTTGGAGTAAACCGAATTACTTTTGCGCTGCCGTCACGGCAATTTCAATGAGCCAGTCTGGATTAACCAAATCGGCCTGAATTGTGGCACGCGATGGAGCCACACACCCTTTTAACCAGTCAACCCAAATCGCATTTACAGTTGAAAAGTCAGAAAGATTTTTTAAATAAAGCTGAGCAGAGAGCAAGCGAGATTTATCGGTATTGGCTAATGCCAAAAGTTCATCAATCGTTGCAAGAATTTCACGAGTTTGGCCTGCCACGTCTTGTTCGGTATTTTTAGGTACCTGACCTGACAGATAAACCACTTTATTAAAAACAGTCACGGCGCTCATGACTTCGTTAGTGTTAATCTTTTGTATATCTGAATTAGACATTCGGATTTCCTTATACCTGATTAATAAATTGAACACGGGCAGTAACTGCACACATCAGCTCGTAACCCACCGTACCGGATGAAACTGCGACATCATCAATAGGCAAAATAACGCCTGTACTTGATTGGCCCCAAAGCACCACTTCACTGCCGACTTTGGCATTTTCAATACCCGTTAAATCGACTGCTAACATATCCATGCTGACGCGGCCGACTGTACGAGTGCGGACAGAGTCCACTAAAACAGGCGTACCTGTTGGTGAAATACGCTGATAACCATCGGCATAGCCGCAAGCCACAATCCCAATCGTCATTGGTTGCTCTGCGACAAAATTTGAGCCATAACCTACGCTTTCATTCGCATCTAAATGCTGAACGGAAATAATTTCACTGCGTAAACTCATGGTGGGTTGTAAGCCCCAATCGGCAATACTATGCGTCGGGTAGTCTGGCGAGCTGCCATAGAGCATGATGCCGCTACGTGCATAATCTGATTTGAGCTGGTCTTGATAGCGCAGAATTGCCGCACTATTACTTACCGATCTTTCACCCGGTAAATCTTTAATAATGTCTTCAAAGGCAGTAATTTGATAATCAATACCTTGCTGACCGAAACGATCGCCATCTGCATCTGAAAAATGCATCATGTGCGTAATCTTGGAGACGTTTGCTAAATTATTTAAACGTTCCCATACCTGAACATAGTGTTGTGGTTTAAAACCAAGACGGTTCATACCACTGTTCATTTTTAGGCAAATATCAAATTGAGCTGGATAAGGATGCTTTTGAACCCACTCAATTTGCGCTTCACTGTGAATGGTGAAACTGAGTTGATACTGCACACAATCAAATAAATCTTGAGGAGAAAAAATCCCTTCAAGCAACAAGATTGGACCTGTCCAACCTAGAGCGCGAATTCGTTTTGCTTCATCAAGATCAAGTAAGGCAAAGCCATCTGCTGCTTTAAATGCCTCATAAACAAGTTCAATTCCATGTCCATAAGCATTGGCTTTTACAACAGCAAAAACTTTACTGTTTGGCATAGCCTTGCGTACCACCGCCAAGTTATTTTGTAAGGCTTGACGGTGGATGACTGCGGTAATAGGACGAGGCATGATTAATTTCCTAACGTCCGTTATGCCGCATGCGCATGAGAATAGCGCTGAATTGAAAGACCATCTGTACTGATTTCAGTCTTATGATTCAATACGATGTCGCTGATTAATTTTCCTGAACCACACGCCATCGTCCAACCTAAAGTACCGTGGCCTGTATTCAAGAACAGATTTTTAAAGCGGGTCGCACCAATAATTGGGGTACTGTCAGGCGTCATTGGACGTAAACCAGTCCAGAAAGAAGCCTGTGCCATATCACCACCCGGGAACAAGTCCTGAGTCACCATTTGCAAGGTTGCACGGCGGTCTTCATTTAAACCTAAATTGAAGCCACTTAACTCTGCCATTCCGCCTACGCGAATACGTTGGTCAAAACGGGTAATCGCAATTTTGTAAGTTTCATCAAGCACAGTCGATTGTGGAGCAAAAGCAGGGTCAATAATTGGAATCGTCAACGAGTAACCTTTCACAGGATATACAGGCAACTGTAGATCGAGTGGTTTCAAGAAATCACGTGAATAACTACCAAACGCTAAAACATAACGATCTGCGGTTAAGACTTTACCATTGACCTGAACGCCCTTAATTTCATCGCCTTCAACAATCAATTTTTCTACGTTCTGATTAAACTGAAAATTAACACCCAATTCTTTGGCAATTTGGGCTAGAGCATTGGTAAATAAATAACAGTCGCCTGTCTCATCATTCGGTAAATGCAAACCGCCAACAAGTTTATCTTGGGTATTTGCTAAAGCTGGTTCTACACGACCAAGCTCATTGCCATTTAATAATTCGTAACTTACGCCACACTCTTGCAGCACGCTAATGTCGCGTTGAACCGCTTCCATTTGTGCTTCTTTGCGGAATAACTGCAAAGTGCCTTTTGCACGGTTTTCGTAATTAATGCCTGTATCTTTTCTGAGTTCACGTAAGCAGTCACGGCTGTATTCAGCCACACGCATCATACGTTCTTTGTTCACAGCATAACTTTGTGGATTACAGTTTTTAAGCATCTGCGCCATCCACTGTAACTGCCACATGCTGCCATCTAAATTAATAGCAAGCGGTGCGTGGTGTTGAAACATCCACTTCACAGCTTTAAAAGGAATTCCTGGTGCTGCCCAAGGGGTTGAATACCCTGGCGAAATTTGACCTGCATTACCAAAACTTGTTTCTTCAGCAGGACCTGACTGACGATCAAGAACAGTGACCTCAGCCCCTTGTTGAGCTAGATAATAGGCACTTGCCACTCCGATAACGCCGCTACCTAATACAATTACGCGCATTTCTATTCCCTCACGCACACCAGTTTATTTAACTAGTATATTTCTGCTTAAATAGTTTATTTCACTGTTTTTCGGGCTATAATCTAGGTAAATATATGTATTTCTCGTGAGAATTTAAAAAAAAGAGGAAATATCTATGCGCCCCTTAGATCGTATAGATCGCATGATTCTGGATATTTTGCAGCGTGAAGGACGAATTGCGATTAGTGAATTGGCATCGAGAGTCAACCTGTCGACTACCCCCTGTTCAGAGCGCGTCAAACGACTTGAACGCGATGGCATTATCATGGGTTACTTCGCACGACTAAACCCAGCTTATGTAGACCGTAATCTGCTCGTTTTTTTAGAAATTAAACTATCGGCCAAATCAGGCGATGTATTTGATCAAGTTGCCAGAGACTTGGTCGAGATTCCGGAAGTACTCGAATGTCACCTCATTTCAGGTGAGTTTGACTACCTTGTAAAAGCTCGCTTAAAAGAAATGAGTGCCTACCGCCGCTTGTTAGGAGATCTGTTAAAGAAACTCCCCGCTTCGGCATCTTCACATAGTTATGTGGTCATGGAAGAAGTTAAAGAAACTCTATATCTAGATGTGAGTAAGTAAAGCGAGGCGCTACTAAACTCGCTTTACCCACATTTTGAACATTAGAAATATTTTAAAATCGAAATCTGTTTATTTTGATGTTTGAATTTCGAGAACCATTTAACAGCAGGATAAAGCGCAAAAGACAACACAATCGTGATTAACCACAGCATCCACACATGGTTGACCGACAAATAATTGCCATGGTTGGCTCCCCATACACTTATTGCAAATACATACATCAGTTTCAACACATATAAATGCAGTAAATAAAAGAACATAGGCACAGAGCCAAACACCACCAATGGTTTTAAAAATGAATATTGCTGCATACGCTCAAAAGCAATCAGCACAATTAAACCAATTCCAACATTTAGCAAAATAAACAGCAAAGACGGTGGATACTTGGTGAGGTTAAAAAAGCTCATTAACGTCAGTTGTAATGACTCAAAATGTTGCCACGGCTGGTCACCATAGATATTGATAAAACGCAGTAAAACAAATAGACCTATACTTGCCAGACCAATACTCAATAAATAGTGGGTTCTTTGCTTTGCAGTATATTTTGAACTAAAGAATTGGCCTAAAACATAACCCAGCAAAATAACACCAATCCAAGGCAAAACAGGATAGCTTGTTCTGAGCTTTATACCTGCAAACTCAATCCAGCCACGCTCGTGTAAAACGAACCATACATTCTGTAAAAAACCATTTGTAAAATGCACTGAATCTAATAAATTATGCCCAAAAATAATCACTAAAGCTGCGCCAGTAAGAACAGGCAACGGTAAACTCACACAACCAGCCAACACCACCATGCTAATACCAATCGCCCATATCACCTGCAAATAAATAACATCCGGTGAAAAAGTAGCTGTCCAAGCAAAGTTCACCAATGTCAGCTCTAACACAATTAAAAATAGACCACGCTTCAATAAAAATGCACGGGTTTGCTGTAAATCCTGTTTTTTTGAATGAAATAAAAAAGCCGAAATACCTGTTAAAAGAACAAAAACCGGGGCACAAATATGTGCCAATAACCGACTACCAAATAAGGCAGGTTCAGTCACTGTTACATCCATTGGATCTATGACCTGCTTATGCAAATAGAAAGTTTCTCTTACATGGTCAAGCAACATAATCAAGATGACCAAACCACGTAAGGCATCAATCGACTGTAAACGCTCAATATTTTTTTCTAAAGCCATAGCGATAATCAATAAAATAATGTAACGTTATACTATTACATTTAATTCCTTTTGTCTTTCATGGCTGCTCATTTATGCAACACAAATTAGGTTTGTTGTCTTCCTTAGGTCTATCGTTTATATCGACACTCAGTTGGGGAGAAGAAACGTCAACGGTACTGGCAACCATACGCGTTCAGGCTGAAACCACCCAAGAAGATGTAAGTCAAAATAGTTCAGCGACTAAATTTTCCCACGATGTTTTGGATGTTCCTTTTAATCGTGCTTTTGTTTCTAAGCAGGTGATGGAACAACAAGACGTTCAGCGCATTGATGATGCATTAACCTTAGTCAGTGGGGTTTTTCATCAAAACAACTATGGTGGTGGTTTTTGGGATAATTACTCTTTCCGAGGTTTTAGTGGTGATCCAAATTTAGGGGCTACCATGATTCGAAACGGTTTGAGTGTAAACCGAGGTGTTAATGCTCCCAAAGACATCGTAAATATTGACTCTTTAGAATTTTTAAAAGGACCAATGGCTGCCCTCTACGGACGTGGAGAAACAGGTGGTTTGCTCAATCTAAATAGTAAAAAACCACAGTGGGAAAGCGAAAGTGAAATTAACTTACGCGCCAATAGCCAAGAACAATATCGAATGAGTCTGGAACATACCTCGCCGATTAACGATGAATTGGCCTATCGTTTAGCAGTTGCTCATGAAGATAATCAAAGCTTCCGTGATCATGTTAGCAGTGAACGCTGGTTCTTTTCGCCGCAGCTCACATGGAAAATTTCAGACCAGACTCAACTCGACTTCGATAGTGAATTTACTCAGCACAAAGGAACCTTTGACCGTGGGGTAAGCACGGTTAATCACCAGTTTGTGATGGGCCCGAAAACCTTTACAGGCGAGCCTGACGATGGCGATATGAAAGTAAAAGATTACTTTTACCAGTTGCGTCTTAGTCATGAATTTAACCCTGACTGGAAACTGAATAGTGCGGTCAGTTATAAAGATGCTCAAATGGTCGGCTTTTCGACCGAACCACGACGCATACAAGCTAACGGCCGTACTTTAGAGCGCCAACGCCGCTATCGTGATTATCAAAGTGAAGATGTGCTGGCTCAGACAGAATTGCTTGGTAAGCTTGATACTTCATGGGCTCGACATGAAATTTTACTTTCAACTGAACTTGGTCAACTCGACTATAAGCAAAACCAGCTTCGTCGTAATCACAGCTCAGGCATGCCAAACACAATTGATATTTACCAACCTGAATATGGAAAATATTTACCAGATTTAGCACCGTTCACCAACACCAAAGAACAGCAACGTTACTTTGCCCTTAATGTACAAGACCAGATCTTTTTTAATGATCAGTGGAGTGTGCTATTCGGCAACCGTTTTGATCAGGTCGAACAAGACTTTAAAAATCACCTGACTCAGACCGAAAGCAACCAGACCCTTCATCAAAATAGTCCACGTTTCGGAGTAAATTTTAAAGCTTCTGACCAATGGGCTTTTTATACGAACTATGGTCGCTCATTTGCGATGAATAGTGGTATGAACCGAAATGGTCAAACCTTTGCCCCTGAAAAAGGTGAAAGCTATGAGGTTGGTACAAAATATAAGATTAACGACCAAAGTGTACTCAGCCTTGCTCTGTTTAAAATGAAAAAACAAAATGTGCTGACGACAGATCCAATCGACAATGCATTCCAAACAGCCGCCGGTGAAGTCAGCAGTAAAGGGATTGAATTTGACTTAAATAGCCAGATCAATGACCGATGGCTCATCAATGCCAACTATAGTTATACCGATGCTCAAATTGAAAAAGACCAAGACCTAGCGAAAGGTGCTCGTCTGAGCAATGTTCCAAAACACCAAGGTTCAATCAGCACCAATTATGAGTTTCTGCAAGAAGGCACGAAAAAGGCAGGTGTAGGTGCTAACCTCACCTATGTCGGTGAGCGCAGTGGTCATAACATTGATAATGGATTTAACTTACCAAGTTATACGCTGGTGAATTTAAATGGCTACTACGCCCCGTCTGACCGCTTACGCTATCAGCTCAATGTGAATAATCTATTTGATAAAACTTACTATGTCTCAAGCTATAGCGATTTATGGGTTCAACCAGATGAACCACTGAACGCTTCAATTTCGGCACAGTGGAAATTTTAATTCATCTATAAAATAAAAAAGCCCGAATCATTTTCGGGCTTTTCATTAAAACATACCATTTTCATTGATGAGCGGGTCGGGTTGTATTTGTCCAATATCCCAAAACTCAGCAATTTTTCCATTTTCGAAACGACAAATATGAACCACTGCCAAGGTTGTTAACCCGTTCATTTGCATTTCGAGTTTAGAATGCACAGCGACCAAATCACCATCTTCAATGACATGTTGAACATCAAAGACTTTGTTTGGCGTTTCAATTGCACTTTCACGCATTCCTTCCTTCAAAGAAGTTACATCGCCCGCATAATAAGGGTTGTGATGCTTGAAGTTAGACGCGGTGTAATTGCTATAGGCTTCATCGACTTCGCCAGCAGCGGCAAGCTCTAAAAACCGTACGGCAATTTGTTTTTGAGATAAGTTCATGATTATCTCCTACCCATTATTTTAGACCTTACTGTAACAGGTCATCTTCTTCATCTTCATCCTCATCGAAGACATAGGCCATGCAGCCCCACCCATCATATTCGCCCTGAAACTTTTCAGCGATGCTGGTAAACCATTGTTCCAAGTCAACAATATCTGAATACTCTGGTTCCATATTGACAAAGACCGTAATCACCCATTCATTTGGTTCAACAGAATCATCTTGAAAGAGTGAAACTTTTTGTTCTTGGTACAGTAAATAGAGCGCACATTGCTCTGCATTTTTCTGATCTTGAAAGGCGATAGAAAATTCAATTTCATGTAGATCGGTTAAATCATCCCCATCTTCAGCCATTTGCCAAAGTACATTACCGTTATCGTCGTCTGGAAATTGTTCGTAATCACGAGTCATAATATGATCCCTTGTTGTTGTTGCCGTATTAATATTATTCGGCATTAAGAATACCCGACTTTTATTGCAGTTTGGGTATATATTCCGTTCCCAATTGCATCAAATTAATTTTTTAATTATATAAATTTTAAAAAGGCACCTTCGATTCAATCACCACATCCGTTCCATTTAAGGGATGCTGGAAAGCCAAATATGCGGCATGTAACGCCATCCGATTTAAGTGAAAACGTTTAGGTTCGGGGTGATATAACTTATCACCCATAATCGGATGTCCAATATGCATCATGTGTACACGTAGCTGATGTGAACGCCCTGTTACTGGTTCAAGCAATACTCGACTTTGATCTGTTTGGACATCATAGACGAGAGGTTGAAATAAGGTTTTAGCATGTTTACCTAATTCAAAATGCACGATTTGTCTTGGGCGATTTTCCCAATCGGTAATGAGAGGAACCTCGACGCTCCCCTCTTGATTTACTCGCCCTTGTACCAAGGCAATATAGTGCTTTTTGACTGTTCTCGCCTGAAACATTTTACTTACCGCAACTTCTGCATCACGATGTTTAGCAAACATAAGCAAACCCGAAGTCGCCATATCTAGACGATGAGTCACTTTGGCTAAAGGGAACTTTTCCAGCACTCGTAAATAGGCACTGTCATGATGCTCAGGCAAACGACCCATAACCGACAATAGGCCCGCTGGCTTATCAACCACGACCAAATCGTCATCTTCAAATAAAATTGAAAGAGGGTCTTGTGGTGGAGCATAAACAAAGTTGTCGTTTAAAGGCATGGTCGTAGAAACAGCAATGGAGCATGGCGGCAGATCATAAAGAAATTTCCGATTTACCGCAAAATATTCTATAACTCCCCATGTTCCACGTGAAACTCAAAAAACTTTACCGTTTTTTATTCATTTCAGATAAAAGATCGAGCTGAATTTCTTGAATATGTGCAAGCCTTTCCCATTGATGCGATAAAAGATGATCCATTTTTTCATGTAAATGGCGAATCTTGAGCTCGGCTTTTAGATTAATTTGATAGTCATGTTGAGAGCGCAAACGATCTTTCGCTTCTTGCCGATTTTGACTCATCATAATGACAGGTGCCTGAATTGCAGCTAAACAGGACAATACCAAATTAAGCAAAATAAATGGATAAGGATCAACAGGATGCACCACCATCACTACGGCATTTAAAATGATCCAAGCCACTAAAAATAGTGCTCTAACCCAATATCTGTAAAGTGGCTGGTACTATTTTTCGGTGGGCAGGAATCACAGGCAACATGTACAGCCGCCCAAGTAAATTTTTAATATGCACTACTGTGGTCACGGTCAGTACTTGAGTCTCTTCATTTTTATAAATAGATAAAGTCACATTTAAATGTTTATCATCATCTCCAATCACTAACTCATTTTCAGTACGCTGTAACAAGGTAAAAATTCCAATTCGATCCCCTGCTACATATTCACTTTCTAATTTATGGGGATCAATTTGTTTAAAACTTCCTAAATCTTTAAGTCCAATCTTGGACGTAATTTTATTACGCACATTCATGCTCCACTCTATCCACTGCGGAGTGTGATGGAACAATTTAATGAGCTGTTGAAATACATTAAGGTCGGGTTGACCAAGCACAATGCTCCAAGAATCATGAAAATAAGCATTGTTCAATTGAGAAGAGATTTGGCTATCACTTGGTAAAGCGGAAAGATAAGGCTTATTCATAAATTATGTTCTTATAAAGTATTTTTTTATTATAGCGAATTTTTTAGGGTGTCAAGGGAAAACATCTATGGTTTACCTCAACAATCATAACTTTGTAAGTTATAACCTTGTGCCTATAAACTTTTGATTTATAGCGTCCTAAGCCGAATCGAGACCTTTTGGGTGAGTACACACTAACGTTATACGTTTTGGTGCATGCTACTCTTTTCGATCCCTATCACACCCTTGAGATATAGTTTAGCCAGCACCCTGCGGGATTGTTTTTCTAAGAACAGCTAATTTTCATTATTTTTGGAAATTTTTACGCCATTAAGTAAATTAAAAAGAATTTATTCCCATTTCAATATATTTAGTTAAATTTAAATTCCACTTTATTTGATTTTTACGGTTTATTTTACCAAGCCATTAACCATTTTTAGCAACATTGCATCAAAATATAAAAATTAAATCACCCTTCACTTCTTCAGTCATGAAGGGCAAAAATCTTTTATGAAGAGATAAAACCATGCTTACGAGCGTTGTAAACGGTGCATAACGCGATGAGAGCAAAAACCAGCATAATCCATGGAAAAGAAGCTGCACCAAAACTTTCAAGTAGCCCACCGCCAACCATTCCACCGAATGCGATAGCAAGGTTAAACATAGTGACTAACATCGACTGTGCGACATCTGCTTCATGACCCGCAGTATTTGCTAAAGCAGTCTGTAATAATGTTGGAGCGCCGCCAAAAGTTACTCCCCACAGCACAACGCCAGTTATAACTACAAAACTCGAAGAGCTGTAAGCACCTAACAGTATTGTTGCGATAGCAAATACAAATAAGCTTAAAAGCGTTATTTTTCTTAATGATCGATCGATAAACATACCTGTAATCAAGATGCCTACAATTGAAGAAATACCAAATACAAAAAGTATCGTCTCGACTTTGTATGCCTGCCCTGTTGAAGCTAAGAAAGGCGAAATATAAGTATAAAGAATGCTATGGGCTAATATCCAAAGGAATACTACTGCTAAAACAGCTCTAATGCCGGGCATTAAAAGAACTTTTAAAATGGGCAACCTTTTTTGTGCTGATTGTCCAGCAAAATCAGGAATACTAAAACGAATCCAGACAAATAAAATCAATGCCAGTAAAGACATTATCCAGAATACGCCACGCCACTCAAACAGCGTTCCCAACCACGCACCCAAAGGAACACCAATAGACAAAGCAATTGGCTGCCCAACCCCAGCAATTGCTAAAGCTCGACCTTGATACGATGCTGAGACCATGCGCCTTACATAACCCGCTAAAAGCCCCCATATAACGCCCGCCGCCATACCTGCAATGAAACGAGCAATCAAAGTCAAAATATAATCATTTGATAAGGCAGTAATCGCATTAAATAAAAGTAAACCTGCAATAGCACTGAGTAACAAGGGTCTCCGATTCCAACTACGGGTAAGACTAATGAGAGGTATTGCCGCTAAAACCGAACCTAAGGCATACACTGCAATAAGCTGCCCTGCGTATGCCTCTGAAATATTTAGTCCTTGACTGATTTGAGGCAAAAGCCCTGCTGGCATAGTTTCTGTCATAATAGTTAGAAAACCTGCAACTGTAAAAGCCAACAGTTTCCAAATCGGTAATTGAGCAGAGAACTCTTCACTTAACTGATGAGATGTTTCATCACTCTTAATATTCATAAGGGTTTACTCTCAAATTCTTCTGCAGCGAACTTACCATGCTCTGCATAGCTATACGCTTGTTTTACAACGTTAGGATAGGAAGACATTTGTTCTCCATGTGTACTAAAATTTAGTATTTTGGAATGATCATTCCGATTTAAATTAAATAAAAACCTTAACTATTCAGCTCAACAATAGTTAAGGTTTAAATGAGTTTTATAAAACGTTTAAAGCAACCTCGACCACATCCATTAAGCATTGCTTTCTTTGTTCAAGCGGGCTGCCTTTGCCTAAAACACGTAAACCTTGCATGGTATTTAGAAAGAAACTTGCTAATGCACGTGGGTTTTGGGTAGAAGCAATTTCACCAGATTGTTGAGCTTTAATTAATAAATTCTCTAAAGCATGCTGTAGTTTCTGTAGATTACTTACAACAAATTGAGCGACATCTTCATCATGGCCAGACAACTCTAAACAAGCATTTGCGACCAGACAGCCTTTGTGTTCTGCATCATTTAGCTCATCTTCAACTACATTAACAAGTAATTGCCGAATCAGTTCTTTCGGTGAGCCTGAACCAGACAACAACTTTACATTATTAAGTGTAGTTAAAAGTTCATAGCGTTGTAATGCTTTTTGATAAAGCCCTTGCTTACTTTGAAAGGTACTGTAAAGACTACTTCTAGATAATCCTGTACCTTCAACTAAGTCTTGAACTGAAGTCGCTGCATATCCATGATGCCAAAAAACATGCATGGCTGCATCAGCAATTTCATCAATTTCAAATTCCTTTGTTCTCATAAGCAGCCTTAACAGGAACGATCGTTCCAATTAATTTATGATATGAAGATAAATAAGTCAAATTAAAAGTTATTTTATCAATCGTTGTCCCATCTGGATCATTCAAACCAAACTTACTCATTACTGCTTTTAAGATTTTTTGTTTTGCTCTTTCAGTATTATTTTTTATAGATAACTTTTTCGCTTGAATACATTATAAAAACATATTATAAACTATTTCTAACCAAATAATTGGTTTTTGGAACTTTATAATGAACAACAATATTATAATCTTTGGTTATGGAACAGGTATTTCCAAAGCCGTAGCACATAAATTTGGTAAAGAAGGCTATAAAATCGGGTTAGTGGCACGAAATGCCGAAAAACTCGAAAAGGCCATTTTAGAACTTAAAACACATGGTATTGAAGCTTACGCTTTTACATGTGATTTAGCTGTTCTTGAAAACATACCAAATCTTATTAAATGCATTAAAGATCAATTAGGAGAGATTAAAAATATTCATTGGAATGCTTTCCATGATATTGAAGGCAACATATTAGAAACCCCTCCACTGGAACTCACCAAAAGCTTTCATATTCGCGTTTCGAGCTATATTGCTACGGTACAGGCTTGCCTAGGTGATTTAGAAAAGAATCATGGCAGCATTTTATCGACAAATGGAATTTTCGCGTTCGATGCAGTGGGAATAGATTTAGTTGCTAAAGAATATTCATCATTAGCCATTACTGCTGCCGCCCAATATAAAACCACCAACTTACTTGCTCATAGTCTAGCTGACTCAAATGTTTACGTGAGCCAAGTGATTGTGAATGGTTTTGTTGATGGGACATCTGGCGCACAAGATAAGACCTACACAGTACATCCCGAAACCATTGCAGAGCAGTTCTGGTACTTACACCAACGTAAACAAGAAACTGTTTCTCTTTGTGGGGAAGCAATCCAAGCTGCTTAAAATTATTTCTTATGACTGAAGAAGCGTAATAAATTACGCTTCTTCAAATTTTTAAATTTATACGAATATACCGCAGAATTATTTAATTATTTCTCATATTCTGAAGGATCAATTTTGTATTTTTTAAATAAAATAGAGCGTACAGAATCATTTATACTGTCATCATATTTAATAATTAAATAAATATCTTTCTTAGTTAAAGGAATAGTTTTTAAAATATCACTTAGCTCTGTACTTCTAATAGAACGTACTTCACTTGGTTGTTTAGATATTTCAGGATCTTGCTCTTCAAACTTAAAATCCACACCTTGCAAATTAAAGTAAACCATAACCCTTCTGTTCAAAGAGTCACTATCATCATATAGAACTGTTCCTGCTGGAAGGATTGTATATTCTGAATAATTATCGAAATTAGATGCTATTCGTAAAGGTTTCTCTAGAACATGAATTTCTGGTGTTTTTGTAAGTTTCGAGAAGTAATAGTTTAATAAAGACTGAACGATGAAAAGTAAAATTAGTATGATAATTAATAAGTTCTTTTTCATATCCACACTTCTTATTAAAAATATCTTTTATTCTTTAACTATAAATTTATAGGTTTTAGTTAGCTTGTCATCGCCTCGCCCATAAAAGTATGCATTAATTATGATTTCGTATTTTCCTTTATATTTAGGAATACCCTCTATTTTTATATGATCGTATCCATCTATATCATCTACTGGAGCAATTTTAACTCCCTGATTTTCTGGAATATTAAAAGTTAATTCAAAATGTTGTTCAGAAACTTTCCCTCCTGTAATTTTAATAAATTGACTATATGGCTTTCCAACGTAGGCTACTGGAAGCTCATGCGATTCAATATTGTAATCTCTACTACACCCTAAAAAGCTTGTCATTAAAAAAAATATTATTACCTTTTTAAAGTTCATCTTTAAGCAAGGCACTTAAAATCTCTTCTTCATCTGCTGATCAACCTCATCATTATAGCCCACGCAACTACCTAGTTATACTTCCCAACGAACGAGTGCACCAATACCCGCTGACATCTAAGACATCCATAAAATCCTACCTGTAGCAGATCTAGAAAAATGAAGCTTGCGATAACACCCTCATCTAATCCACCAATAATTTTAGAGGTTCGTACAACGGTAGTTCTGGTCCTTTCTTTAGGCATCCAATTACCAAATACTTAACTTAAAAAAATTTATCAGCAACATATGCCAAGCCCAGAAAAATCAACCAGAATATTCCAAACAAACAAGCTAAATATTGTATTTTAAAAAAATAAGGATATTTTTCAAGTAATCCAACTAATTTCACTTCATCAATAGGATAGTAGAATTCTTTCCTATACAAATTATTAAAGTTCTTATCATATTTAATATTCAGAATTTCTCTCCAGAATGTCGTTGGCAATATACTTATAAAGAAAAACCTAAAAGGCTCCAATGGCCGTTTATATTCTCTATCCTCTGGAAAAATAATTTCTAAAACCCCTCTAAAATTAATATTTATATATACATACAACATCAAATAACAAAACAAAAAAGAAAAAAGAAAACTCATCACTATTAATGGAATAGTATTAAATAAAACAACTACAAGTTCCATAAAAGTTACATTCCATATCTAGTATCAAAAATCTTCACTCTAACCGCTATGATTTAAGCAAATTAAAAATATTTAGTTGAAATAAAATCTAAAAATAAAAAAAACATACCTATTAAAATTGACAAAATTGCCATATATTGTATTTTAAAAAATTTAGGATATTTATCTAAAATATTTTTTAACTGATCACTATCAATTTCATAATAAAACTCCTTTCCATACAGTTTTTTAAAAGGCTTATTGAATTTTATATTTAGTACCTCTCTCCAAAAAACAGTTGGCAACATACTAATAAAAAAGAAGTTAAAAGGTTCCAACGGAGCACTATATCGTTCTTCATCGTTAAACATAATATAAGAAATTCCTTTTATATTAAAATTAACATAAATGTATAAAACAATATAAATAAAAAAATAAATAGACAAAAAAAATAAGAATAACAAAAAATATGGAAATTTCTCAAACAAAATAAAAAAAATGTTCATTACAATTTATCTAAGCAAAAAACGTAACAGTCGCACAAAATGGCACCAATATATTTCGCTATCTTACATAAAATATTTATCAAAAATAAAAGAAAATATTATAAAAAATAAAGCAAAACCACCTGAACAAAAAATCATGTATTGAATTTTAAAAAATAAAGGATATTTATTCAACAATTCAATCAATTGACTTTTATCAATGGGATAATAAAACTCCTTACTATACAAATTCTTAAATGACTTATTATACTTAATATTCAATATCTCCCTCCAAAAAGTAGTGGGCAACATACTCATAAAAAAGAAATTAAAGGGTTCAAGTGGTATCGTGTATTTTTTCTCATCTTTAAAAAAAATTTCACATATTCCTTTCAAATTAACACTTACATATATGTAAGATACAACTATTAAAACCAAACCTAAAGCAACGAAAATAATGCCTAATCCAGCTAAAAATAAATCCAATCTCTCTCCATACAAATAGAATATGATATCCATATTTATGTACTCCAACAATAAACGACATCATGAATCCCTTCAACTCCAGTAGGTCCCTAAAAACAATCAATGATGCACACCCACTAACAATCTTTAACACAATAAAAATACTAATAAATCTTTCTAAACTTTATTTACAAACACAAAAATTCATATAAAATTATTAATTGAGCCAAAAAAATATAGAGAAAACAACTATAAAAATCATAAAAAATGAAGATAATTTAATATAAAACCATAATTTTTTATGATCCTTTATAACCAATATACAATTTTCATAAGTGAGACCATTAAACATTAAAAATTTTCTTTTCGTGAAAAAATTGGGGAATCTTTTTCCTGAAAAATAACTAATAATATTAACCAAAGTAATACCAACTATAATAGATTCTATATTAGCAACATCTAAAGATTTATTTTTATAAATATCTGACCCATAAACTAGTCTTTTTAAACTACTTGATTTATTAATATATCTCGATGCTAATTGATGAAATATAGCCCATAACATCACACTTACAAGCAATAGAATAACTACAATATCCTTTATATTCATTTTAACCTTTCATACCCATACTCTACAACTGCCTGCCCTGTAACACCACCGAAATATCCACCAGTTAATGTTGCACCCACAGCAATAACCCCGACAACAGCAAGAACAGGTATTCCAACAGTTAAACCTGCAGCAGTTGCTACACCAATAACTAATCCGCCGAGATAAGCTCCTGCCGTAGCACCTATACGTGCTCCGACCAATCCGCCATTTATTTTCCCTGTTTGCTTGAGGATTTCTTTCCTTGTCGCATCTGGGTCACCCGTCTTATATACTTTTCTAACAGAATCTACACTCCCATAAATATCCCAAGCAAAGACCAACCGCCCCCCCCATTTCAATGTTTTGCTAACTTTAGATGTTTCATCCATATTATTAATATAATTATCAATACTACTAAAGTTCTTTGCTCTTACAAACACTGTTCTTCGAATAGCATCCCTATTATTTTTTAAATCAATCCCATGATTCCAAGAAAAAAATCTTAAATTTGCAGCTTGTTTCATTCTTGCAATATCAGCTGCATATTGCCTTTCAAAACTAGCAAAATTTCTTCTAGTGGATATCTTACTTTTTAAAGTTTTTTCATTATCCATATGTCTTAGTAAAGTAGCATAACTTTCTGCAGCTTCTTTATTCGCTTCACCTATTAAGTTCACTCCACTATCAATACTTTCTTTAGAGCCAAAGATAAATGGATCAGACTTCATATTTTTGATGAAAAGCTCAGAAAAATCAGCTTCAATTGGTTCTTTCGTTAAACCAACTATATCACTATTCATTTTAATTGCTTGTAACTGATCATAAGTATTAGCAAAATATAAAGGATCAAATTGTGAGTCTTTAAGAAATAAAGATAACTTTTTCTCGACTTTCTTTGCCTTAGATTTATAACTTTCCAAATCTTTTGCAGTAATATTATTGCATAAAATTATTACTTGCCCTGGTATAAGGATTTTTATTGGAGCTATATTTGTTATGTGAGGATTATTCGCTCTAATAATATCCCAATCTGATCCAACTAATGGTTTTTTAAATACTCTCTTAGACCAATCAAGCATAGTCTCCTTTTGGCGAACTAAATACCAACCGACATTACCATCGTCCAAATAAATTTCTTTAATATTTTCTTTAACTTTCTTTGTAATTTCAGTGGTTGTTTTAAGCGTATAAACGCTATGCTTTTTTTTCTCTGAATATGCCTTTACAGAAACTTTCTGCAAAAGTTCTCCACGTAGATAAATTTCATAAATTAAAGTGGTATTTAAATTATTTATCTGAGTCCAGCTTGTTAACCCTTCATCATTAAATCGACCATCAAAAACTATTTTCTTTTTAGTACTATTGGTCGTAACAACAAATTTATAAGTTAAATCTTTTAACTTTAATGGAGCTTGGACATTAAGCTTTAAACGACTGAAATACGCACTCATTCCTCTGACCCAGCCTCTTCTTCCTCTGCTTGTTCAATTTCATTCACCATGACTCTTGTCGTAATGTTCTGTGAAGTTGATGTCGTTTTTAGCTTCATAAATCCATCTTTATCTGTTGTCCCTCTATGAATATTTCCCTCATCATCCAAAAAGATATAAGGCTTTCCAGTCATTACCTGATTTTCTTTATTCTTGACTAAATACTGAAGCACAAAAGGATTATCAGCTTCAGGTAATTGCGGTAATGAACTATTTACACTCCCGCCTCCCATAAACAAATGCTGCCCAGCCTTCACCTCAAACTTACCGCCTGTAGTCATAAAAATGCCTGAACTAGTAATTTTGACTTGAGACCCACCTGCGGTGAGCACAATTTCTTTGGCTGCGGTCGCTTCAATTTTGTCTTCTGCTGAAATAATCTGAACAGCTTTACGGGCAATTAAATCTGCGCCATCACCCTGAGCCTGTATCTCGACTTTACCTTTACCTGCATATAGTCTTGCCCCTTCTTGCGCGGCAAAAAGGCTGATTTTATTTTGGGCATGTGCAATCAAGTTCTTTTGGGTAGACAGGTTAATACTGTCTCCGGCAGTTTGGTTTAACTGCCCATCTGCACTTAGGTGAATGTCTTCATTACTGCTTAGCGCGATGCTATTTGGGCTCGCTAGCAGCATAATCGCCTCTTTAAAGGTTTTGGCTTTTGCGTTGTCTTGCTGCTCAAGTTTTTCAATAAACGACTTTAGGTTTTCTAAATTTTCTAGCGGGTCAGTTTGCTGATTTTTAGCAACTTCACTGAGTGCCTTGGCATTGTTAAGGCCACCTTCGATTTGCTGTTTAGCCTCAGCTGCATCAAGGTGTACGCCTTGAGCTTGATCCTGTTTATGGGTGCTAACGAGTAAGCCGCTACCCGCTCTTACTGCGCCACACTGGTCAGTTCTGAGTTCGAAACCTTCACCACGACCTTCACTTTCCGCCTTGTCTTTTGGATGGCTTAAGTTACCCAAGTTTAGTTGGCTTGCCGCATGGCTACTTTGGAGCTGGGCACTGATCTGGCCTGTGGTGTCATCAAAACGTAGCTGGTTAAAACCTTTACCATCAACTTCTTCGGAGCGAATGCCGCTCAGTTTTTTTGTGTCGGGTAGTTGGCCTTTCTGGTCGAATTGGGTTGGGTTACGTTCAGCTTCGTGAATTCGACCCACCACAAACGGACGGTCAACATTGCCGTCAAAGAAGTCGATCACTACGATCTCGCCGACACGTGGCAAGAAGCGCGCCCCATAACCTGCACCTGCCCACGGGGTGAGTACATCGACCCAAGCTGAGTCGGTGTCATTGTCGTTACTTCCTGCTCCACCGTCATGGCTATGGTCGTCAGTTCGGGTAAACAGGAAACGGACTTTAATGCGTCCCCATTGATCGACATGGATGCTTTCGCCTTCCAGTCCCACCACTCTAGCGCGCTGCGGGTAAGCCGCGGGGCGATGCTCGAGCGGGTGATATTCAGGAACAGTTTTAATGTTACGTCGAACGACATTCAGCTCAGCAAAGTGGCGCTGCTCAGGATTTTGCGTGTCGAGTTGGGCAGCTTTGAGCTTGTCTTTTGGTAATAGGCGCTCGAGTTGCTGTTGTAATTCTTTCGGTAAATTATTCTGGTTATAGTAGTGCTTGCTTAAAATTAAAAATTCTTTGTCCGAATTGTCATGTTGATCAAGCTCAGGGTGGTCATTCAGCTCAAACCAGTAACCCACCTGTGCATCACGAACGTTTCCTGAAACGGTAAACTGTTTAGAGCTAAGGTGATGGTAAGCATTAATGTGTTGGTTAAGCTTTTCGATCTGGTTATTGCCTGAAGCGGTGGCTTGGTCTTCGCCTTTTAGGTCCTGCATCCACGCGGGGCTAACATGCCATGCATCTTCAAGGTTCAAGCTCGCATTGTCATAGTGTTCGCTGTGCTGCTGGGTGCCTTGTACGCTACCGCTACCTTCTTCTTGTTGTAAGGCGTCGGCTTGCCAACGTTGCACATGAACAGAAGTCGGCTGTAAGCGGCGCTCTGCTTTAACTTGAGTAATCGTATCGAACTGTTCTGTGGCACTGCTGCGTTGGTAGCGTAGGCTACGGCGTTCAAGGGCCTGATAATTTTGGTTATCGTCAATTAAACGCAGTACTTGTGGCTGAATAGAAGCACTTGGATCAGCGACTAAAAGCTGCGATTCATCAACCAGCCAGTTAATGCCTTCACTGCGCCACAAACGGGTTAAAAAGTCATAATCGCTTTCGTTTGACTGCATCACAAATGGACGCACATCGTAGTCTTTAGTTAAGCCTGCCGTGTCGAGCGTTAAGCTTGATGCAAATAACGGGCTTTTCTCCTGCCATTCTTTAAACAGAATTTCGCTAATATCCCGCACACTTTTATTCATAAACACGCGGCTATTACGGCGTTTATGCCAGAGTGCAGTTGGATCTTTTAAGGTGAGGTTATAAATAGTGAGTGAGCCGTCGCTTTGCCCTTGGCTCGCTTCAGTAATAATGCCTGTCGTTCTAAAAAACTGGCCTGTGTCCGTGACTTGATCGACAGCAACCTGACAGCCAATAAATTGTTTTAATGCAATATGTGCGTTTGTCGACAGACACAGTAATTCAGCAACGCTGCCCTGATTGAGCGTATGTTCGCCATCAACACGTTGCAAGAAGACTTGCTGATTTAAAGACTGATTTGAGAATTGGATATGAACAGCACGATTTTGTGAAACAAGGCCTAAACGCTCCAATATACTCGACACACTCATCTGCATTTTTATTATCAATCAAACTTATATTTAGGCCGCATTTTAATTAAAAAAAGACTAACCTGTCTATCTATACTCATTTTCAAAATGTAACTGGTCTAAATATGCTGTTTTAGGTTAACTTCTTATTAAATAGGTATTTAAACCGTAAAGTCAGATCATTTTAAAGCGCTATAAACCACCCAGATATATTTAATATTTTTCTTTTGAATTCAAATAGATATTAAAGAAAAATAAATATTCAAATTAATAAAATTCAGGATGAGATGTGAAAATAAAAAAGTCTGCTTTTTATATATTTATGGTGATTTTCTCACTTCATTCTTCAGCATTTGCTGAACCGAGTGTTGCCGATATTCAATATCGTGCGGAACAAGGGCAACCTGTGGCTCAATATCATCTTGGTATGATGCTTTTAAGCGGCGAACAAGGCGTTGTTAAAAACTATGAGCAAGCTTTTAAATGGCTAACTGCGGCTGACCAAAATGGAAGTGTGGGCGCAAAATATAGTTTAGGCATGATGTATTACACAGGCACGGGTGTTGAAAAAGATGCCAAGCGCGCTTTTGATTATTTTACTAAGGCTGCGGCCAAGGGTCATGCTAAAGCGCAATATAACTTAGGGGTGTTATACGACAAAGGTGAAGGAACTGCGCAAAATTATGTGCAGGCGTTTGAATGGTTTAGTCGTGCTGCCGAGCAAGGCTATCCACCCGCAGAATATAATTTAGCTCAGCTATATAATAAAGGTCACGGTGTCTCAAAAAGTGATGAGCAGGCGCTTAAGTGGTATACCAAAGCGGCTGAGCATGGCGAAAGTGATTCCCAGTACAACTTGGCCCAGATGTATTTAAATGGTGAAGGCACGCCGAAAAACCTGCAATTGGCAAAGAAATGGTTTCAGCAAGCTGCCAATGCAGGCGATGTAGATGCCAAAGAAATGCTTAAAAGTTTAGAATAAAGTCGGTCATGCCTATAATATTTTTATATATAAAATGATAAATTTATATTATTAATAAAATTACACACTCAAACCATTTTATTATTTATTTTTTCTAATTAAATATAAACATTAATTCTATTATTTTAAAAATACATTTAGTTTTATTATTAAATCAAAAATATTTTAAATATTAAATTGACGTAATTAAAATCACAGATTATTATCTCGTTGCTGGCCTACATTGCCAGACGGTTTTGACAGACCGTAACTCGTAGCGGATTATAGTTCTACTATAATTCGTTAGACCCTTGCGTCCCCTTTCTTTGCGGTAGGACGGGAGGGGGACGCCCTGTGCGTGCTGGTTCTACGAGTCCAGTCTGTCAACCCCCTTTCGTTCTACCACCATAAATTAATTCGCGGTAATCTGGTGGTAGGACTCCATAATTTTAAGGAGTTGACCATGACACTTTTCAAACTTATTTCCTCTCTTATTTAACTATTTTATTTATTTAAAATTTAGGTTTTCTATTGCCTATTTTTTTAAATTTATAAATTAATTTTATTTTAAAAATTTAATTATTTTATTTTCCTATATTTTTAGGAGGATTAATTATTACCTAAAATTTATTTAAAACCTTAAAACTAATTATATTTTTATTCTACTCATAGATATAAATCATTATGAGAATAATATGACAATTTATAAACCTATTTTGGCTTTAAGTTTCATTCTAGGTAGTTTGGGTGTTTCGGGTTGCAACCTCCACACTCAGCAGGAGTTTGAAAAAATTTGCCTGTCGGGTGGGCACACCCAAGCCAGTTGCGACTGTATTTACCAGCGACTTGAACAAGCTTACTCACCTAAGCTGATGCAGCGCCTAGAACATGTCAGTTTGCAAAGTCCTGTTCTCCCACGGGACTTTGCCCCTACTTTTTTCAGTGTCATGCAGCTGTGTGACAAAAGTAGTATGGGCTAAGCGTTTGGCTTAGCTCCTTTATCTCTGTGTTGCAATGGTTTCTTACTTTAAATCAGCGCAAAAGATTAAAGCCTGTTGTGGCACAGGGACCTAAAGAAGAATATTTTTAAGAAATTTGCACTCTTATAGTTTAGATATTTCTATACTCAGCTCGTTTTTAACGATAAAGTCATGTTTAATAAGTAGTATTTTTTATCATTAATATCATAGAGCTAATAAAAATGAGTTTTTATACAGAACTACAAGTCCGTTATACAGATTTTGACACGATTGATTTATCGACTGAAAAGCAAAAAATTCTAGAAATATTAACAGAGGATTCAATCCACGAAGATGTTTATGGTGATTTAGTAGAAGCCTTTACTAATGGTCATGCAGGTCTTCGTATTGATTCCGTTTATTGCCTAGAACTCATAGAAAAAATTACCGCCCTATTTCCAAATGCAAATTTTGAATGTCGAGGGTTAGGAGAAGAGTACTTCTATACGTGGATTCTTTGTGTTGAAAATGGCCAGATTATTTTTAGCAGCAAGCCTTGGGAAAGTGAAAATCCTTTTATATAAGGATAACCATACGTTCATATTGTTTTGTACGTTTTAACCTACAAACTTTTAGCGGTTTTGCGGATTGGCTATCCCCTACTTTTTTCCTATGATGAGTTCATACAGGAACAGGATGTTCCGGAACACAAAACAACAATAATAGGTTCATGCACTAGGAGCGTGAGATACGACAGGAGTCATATCTAGCAACCAAATACGAAAAAGCTCGACAGGATGTCGGGCTTTTTTTATATCTGAATATTGATAAAATTTTAGAGTTTAAAAATCTCAGGCAAGCTATCTACAAGAATATTAGGAATGTTATTTGGATAAACAATCTCGTCTGTTTGGCTCAGTTCATCAAATGTCCACCAACGACTTTTGCTAATCACAAGCTTCTCATGTTCTGACCAGTTTGCTGTATTCACTTCTTCATTTTTAATAAAAACAATAAAGAGCCTTTCATCAGAAATCACAACTTCTGCACTCGGCAACATCATTTCAAAATTGCGTGTTGCGACATGAGTGCCCACTTCGCTTCTTACTACACCTAATTCTTCATAAAGCTCTCGGCAAGCTGCTTGCTCGAAGGTTTCCCCTTCTTCAAGCCCACCGCCTACGGTTGCCCAATATGATTGACCAGCCAAAGCATCATTTGTATGAGTAAATTGAAATAACAGGATTTGATGATTTTCATTAAGAACTAATAGTCTTGAAGATTTTCTAATACGCATTTGATTTTTTTCTTGAAGTAACAAGGTGGCTATTATTCATATTCACTTTGAAAAGTTAAATCATTTCTGAATGTACGCTTTAACCTACAAACTTTTAGGGATTTTGCGGATTGGCTGCACCCCGCTTTTTTCCTATGATGGGTTCATACAGGAACAGGATGTTCCAGAACATAAAACTACAATAATAGGTTCATGCACTAGGAGCGTGAGATACGACAGGAGTCATATCTAGCAACCAAATACGAAAAAGCCCAACAGGATGTTGGGCTTTTTTTATGGTCATTTAAAAATGATATTGAACCTAACCTATAACAGGCTATGTGCCTGTTCTTGCTTTTTATAACGTATCCAACGTATTGCCAAAATAACAGCAATAACCACCACAATCGCAACAAGCGCGGGAACTAGCAAAGCTGAAACCGAAAGTAAGATTGCTCCAATCCACTCCCCTGTAGCGACGACAAAATTCCCTAAGCCGCCTGTGGTTGCAGTTGAAACACCGCGTGCAGCGACTGTACTCATTTGCACCACACCAGCCGTACCACCGCCCACAATAATCGCTGCCGCCCAACCTGCGAACTGTGACATTTCACCACTACTCACAGCCATGGTCGCTAGCGTACCCGCAATCATAGCCGCAGGGGTCGCAACAGTGTCTAAGGCATTATCGACCCATGGAATATAGTAGGCTGCAACTTCACACACCGTTGCCACAGCTAAAGCCAAGCAAACCGATGGCAAAGCTAACCACTCGAAACCTTTTGATGGCTCAAACCATCCCATCATGGTTGCAATGCTCATGACCAATAGCGGCACAAACACGCGAAAACCGCAGGCAGCGCTCAGGCCCACACCAATACATAAACCCAATATTGTTTCCATAAGGTTTCCTTTTCATGCCCATCACGGGTCTTGTTATGTAAGTCTTATTTTAAACTAACAAAAAGCCCCATCGGGTGACAGGGCTTTTTGTTAAATGCGAACGCAAATATTATTTTATTCTTAACGTTTAAACTCAGTGCAATAGCATTTAGTGCACGGCGGCAAACGATCTGTATTAATTTCTAAAAACACTCTCTGGCCACATTGAGCGCAGAAATAGAAGCCTGTTCCGGGTTTTTCGCCAGCTGTTACCATGATTGTGTTCCCATAATCGTATAGATATTAAACAGGAATATAACCCAGTTAGAGTGATTGTCAATTGTCCATTTCGCCCGATGATGATGGCATAAATGCAAAAAATGTTATTTGTACGATTTATCTTACAAACTTTTAGGGATTTTGCGGATTGGCTGCACCCTGCTTTTTTCCTATGATGAGTTCATACAGGAACAGGATGTTCCAGAACATAAAACTACAATAATAGGTTCATGCACTAGGAGCGTGAGATACGACAGGAGTCATATCTAGCAACCAAATACGAAAAAGCCCGACAGGATGTCGGGCTTTTTTTATTGATCTAAGATAATTGCGGAACTTCAATTAAGTTAACCGTAAATAAATTTAAAATATCTTCTCTATCCATAAAAATTATTTGGCTTCTCTTATGAGCATCTAATTTGCCTCCCAGCCAATTTCTAGCGGCTTTTGTTATCTCACCACCAGCAATAATATAAGCATGATCAACTAAAACTCTTTTATTTGTTTCAGGATCAAAAATTTCATGACCTAACATCATAGTCGTCTGGTTGTAGATTTCAGCAATATTATGATTGCCTGTTTTTGTCACTCCTGAAGAATCAAGCTTTCCTTTCTTAACTTGTATACCAAAATAAATTATGTGCTGTGTTGGCAATATAAATTTCATCCAAATATCTTTTCCATACTCGAGTGCTTTATCTTTGTGCCCAGCCACAGTAATTCGCTGAAAACCTAAAATTCGAAATAATGGCAATAATACATTTTCTATAAGTTGATCCTCAGAGCACATGTCCAAATAACTTATTAATTGTTCTCTCTTTTTTATCTCAACTTCAGAAAATATTCTATGTGGATTTTCAACAGGTTTTATAGTCTGATTGTTATGTAAATTTTTAATATATAAATTATTGTCTGTACCGTAAAAAGCCTCATACCCTTCTCTACTTAAAGGCTTATTTAATTCAATTAAGGCATTTATCCGTTCAGGATCATCTTCTGTCGCATCAGATTTATGCATTAAAGCTCTTAATACATGTACAAACCTTGGTGGCAATGCATTTGGAGGACAAGACTCCTCCAACAGTTCTGCTAATCTGTCTGATGTCCAAGCCCAACGTGTTGAGCCATCATGCACAAAGGGTAAGCCACAATCTTCAAAAAACTCTGAAATATATCGACTACTTTTATAATCAAAGTAATTTTTATCACCAATAATACATTCAGCGATTTCTCTTAAATTTTTACTTTTGAATTTCATAACTTTTTATTTTTCGTAAAGGTTATTTGCATTTAACTTAATATAAGAGTTTAAGCCATCGCCACGTCTAGCTAATCTTTTCATCTCTTCAACATGATTAACTCCAGCACTTTGATAACTATAAGTATAAATTTTAAATGTTCTATCAAACTTTACCCTTATATAAGTATCAGCAATTTCATATGCAAGGATTCCAGAATCACCATCTAAATCTAAATATCTTTCCACTATTATTCTCAATAAAAAACCCCATCATTAAGATAGGGCTCTTCTGAATAAATTTCAATCAGTTATAGACTAAATATCAAGCCACTTGGCCTTCTAAAAAGTCTTGCGCAAAACGTTGTAATACACCGCCCGCTTCATATACAGAAACTTCTTCTTCTGTATCTAAACGGCAAGTTACAGGTACTTCAACAATCTCTTCTTTACCATCCGCTGTGGCACGTTCAATCACTAAAGTTAAAGTCGAACGTGGCGCGATATTACCAATCACGCTATAAAGCTCTGTACCATCTAGCTTTAAAGTCTTGCGGTTAACACCCGCTTTAAACTCAAGTGGTAACACGCCCATACCCACCAAGTTCGTACGGTGAATACGCTCAAAACCTTCTGCCACAATTGCTTCAACACCTGCAAGGCGTACACCTTTCGCAGCCCAGTCACGGCTTGAACCCTGACCGTAGTCAGCACCTGCAACAATAATTAAAGGCTGTTTACGATTCATGTAGGTTTCAATCGCTTCCCACATACGCATTACTTCGCCTTCTGGCTCTACACGCGCTTTTGAACCTTGCTTGATCGTACCGTCTGAACGGACCACCATTTCGTTATACAGTTTCGGGTTAGCAAATGTTGCACGTTGTGCAGTCAAATGGTCACCACGGTGCGTTGCATATGAGTTGAAGTCTTCTTCTGGTAGACCCATTTTGTGAAGATATTCACCCGCAGCCGAGTCCATCAAAATCGCATTCGAAGGCGACAAATGATCGGTGGTGATGTTATCACCCAAAATGGCAAGCGGACGCATGTTCGCTAAAGTACGTGGTGCAGCCAACGCCCCTTCCCAGTATGGTGGACGGCGGATGTAAGTACTTTGTGGACGCCAGTCGTAAAGCGGACTTTCGGCCTCTACTGTTACGCCTAAGTCAAACATTGGAATGTAGACTTTACGGAACTGTTCAGGCTTCACAGCTTCTTTTACTAATGCATCAATTTCAGCGTCAGATGGCCAAATGTCTTTCAGGTAAATCGGGTTACCGTCTTTATCGTGACCCAAAGCATCTTTTTCGATGTCAAAACGAATCGTGCCCGCTATTGCATATGCCACAACTAGTGGTGGGGATGCCAAGAACGCTTGTTTTGCATATGGATGGATACGACCATCGAAGTTACGGTTACCAGACAGTACTGCGGTTGCATACAAGTCACGGTCGATAATTTCTTGTTGAATGACTGGATCTAACGCACCCGACATACCATTACAAGTCGTACAAGCGTAAGCCACAATACCAAAACCAAGTTGCTCTAAGTCTTTTAGAACACCCGCTTCTTCGAGGTAAAGTGCAGCTGCTTTTGAACCCGGTGCAAATGATGATTTCACCCAAGGTTTACGAACTAAACCTAGCTCATTTGCTTTACGCGCCAACAAACCTGCCGCCACAGTGTTACGTGGGTTAGAAGTGTTAGTACACGAAGTAATTGCAGCAATAATAATTGCGCCATCAGGCATTAAGCCGTCAGAACGGTTTTCAACAACACCCGCAATACCTTTTTCTTTGAGGTCCGCAGTTGAAACACGTGCATGTGGGTTTGATGGGCCAGCAATGTTACGTGTTACTTCTGATAGGTCAAAACGTAGTACGCGTGGGTACTCTGCTTTGGTCATGTCAGTTGCCCAAAGACCGATTTCTTTTGCGTACTGTTCAACCAATGCCACTTGAGCATCTTCACGACCTGTTAGGCGTAAGTAGTCAATTGTGTTTTGGTCGATGTAGAACATCGCAGCCGTAGCACCGTACTCTGGTGTCATGTTCGAAATGGTTGCACGGTCGCCCACAGACATGCTATCAGCACCTTCACCAAAGAACTCTAGGTATGCACCCACTACACGTTCTTTACGCAAGAATTCAGTTAAAGCAAGTACGATATCTGTTGCGGTAATACCAGCCTGACGCTGACCTACAAACTCAACACCAATAATGTCTGGCAGACGCATCCAAGAGGCACGGCCTAACATTACGTTTTCAGCTTCTAGACCACCTACACCTATAGAAATTACGCCCAAAGCGTCGGTATGTGGGGTATGTGAATCTGTACCCACGCAAGTGTCTGGATATGCCACGCCATCACGCGCCTGAATCACCGGAGACATTTTCTCTAGGTTAATCTGGTGCATGATGCCGTTCCCCGCAGGGATTACATCGACATTTTTAAATGCTGTTTTAGTCCACTCAATAAAGTGGAAACGGTCTTCGTTACGACGGTCTTCAACAGCACGGTTTTTTTCAAAAGCGTCTGGGTCAGCACCACCATATTCCACTGCTAAAGAGTGGTCGACAATCAGTTGTGTCGGCACAACTGGATTGACTTTAGATGGGTCGCCGCCTTTGTCGGCAATTGCATCACGCAAACCTGCAAGGTCAACCAATGCAGTTTGCCCCAAGATATCGTGACACACGACACGCGCAGGGTACCAAGGGAAATCCAAGTCCTGACGGCCTTCAATTAACTGCGTTAAATAAGCAGTTAAGTTCTCGGCATCAGCACGGCGTACCAATTGTTCCACGAGTACTTTAGAGGTATAAGGCAGTTTTTCGTATGCGCCTGGCTGAATATCTTCAACGGCTTGACGCACGTCGAAATATTCAAGCTGGGTACCTGCCAGCGGTTTACGGTATTTTGTGTTCATTAACCACGCTCCGCCAATGGTTTAAATTCGAGGTTTTCAGGGCCTGTGTAGTTCGCGCTTGGACGAATGATTTTGCCGTCTTGGCGTTGTTCAATCACATGAGCTGACCAACCTGCTGTACGTGCAATCACGAACAATGGGGTGAACATGGCAGTTGGAACACCCATTAAGTGATAGCTCACCGCACTGAACCAGTCGAGGTTCGGGAACATGTTTTTCACTTCTTTCATCACTGCTTCTAAACGCTCAGCGATTAAATACATTTTGATGTTCTCTTGTGCTTCTGCCAACTCATGCGCAACTTTCTTGATCACTTCATTACGTGGGTCAGAAACTGTATATACAGGATGACCAAAACCGATCACGACTTCTTTATTTTCAACACGTTTACGAATATCTGCTTCTGCTTCGTCTGCGTTGTCGTAACGTTGTTGAATCACGAATGCAACTTCGTTTGCACCACCATGTTTAGGTCCGCGCAGTGCACCAATACCACCTGTAATTGCCGAGTACATGTCAGAACCTGTACCTGCAACCACACGTGACGTAAAGGTAGATGCGTTGAACTCGTGCTCAGCATACAAAATAAGTGATGTATGCATTGCTTGAATCCATTCTTCAGATGGTTTTTCGCCATGAAGTAAGTGCAAGAAATGCGCTGCAATTGAGTCGTCATCAGTTTCAACTTCAATACGACGACCGTTGTTGCTGAAGTGATACCAATACAACAACATTGAACCTAGGCTTGCCATTAATTTGTCGGCAATGTCTTTTGCGCCAGCTTCGTTGTGGTCTTCGTGTTCTGGTGTTAAACACCCTAGAACTGAAACACCAGTACGCATTACATCCATTGGGTGTGCAGACGGTGGTAATTGTTCAAGTGCAGTTTTAAGTGCTGCTGGTAAGCCACGTAGTGCTTTTAATTTTGCTTTATACGCTTTGAGTTCAGCTTTGTTTGGTAATTTGCCATGTACGAGCAAGTGAGCAACTTCTTCAAACTGGCTGCCGGCTGCAAGGTCAAGAATGTCATAACCACGATAGTGTAAGTCGTTACCGCTACGTCCTACGGTACAAAGTGCTGTGTTGCCTGCAACTTGTCCACTTAGTGCAACTGATTTTTTTGGTTTGAAGCCTGTTGTTGTTTCATTTGAGCTCATAAGATTGTCCTTTCCTATCTATCTGAATTTATTTATTAAACACGACGGATTCGTACCGTTTTCACTTCTTATTTCTTTTTAGCAAATGCGTTGTCTAAGTAGTCTTCAAACGCATAGTAATTAATGCGTTCATATAACTCTTTACGTGTTTGCATAATATCAACCACGTTCTTTTGCGTGCCTTCTTTACGTAAGGTTTCATACACAGTTTCGGCTGCTTTGTTCATCGCACGGAATGCAGAAAGCGGATAAAGCGCAAGGCTTACATCAGCAGATGCTAACTCTTCAGTGGTAAACAGTGGTGTAGAACCAAACTCGGTAATGTTTGCCAAAATTGGTGCGCCAGTTGTTTGAGCAAATTGCTTATACATATCAAGCTCGGTAATTGCTTCAGGGAACAACATGTCAGCACCAGCTTCAATGTAAGCACCCGCACGGTCAATTGCAGCTTGTAAACCATCTACAGCCAATGCATCAGTACGGGCCATAATCACGAAGCTGTCATCACCACGCGCATCAACCGCAGCTTTAATACGGTCAACCATTTCTTCTTGAGTCACAATGGCTTTGTTCGGACGGTGACCACAACGTTTTGCGCCCACTTGGTCTTCAATATGCATTGCCGCAGCACCAAACTTGATGAGTGCTTTTGTGGTACGCGCAATGTTAAATGCAGAAGCACCAAAACCTGTGTCCGCATCGACCAATAATGGAAGATCGCATACATCGGTAATACGGCGCACATCTGTCAACACATCGTCAAGGTTACTGATTCCTAAATCAGGCAAGCCTAAAGAACCAGCTGCTACACCACCACCTGATAAGTAAATCGCTTTATAACCTGCACGTTTTGCCAAAAGTGCATGATTGGCATTAATAGTTCCAACCACTTGTAATGGCTTTTCTTGGGCTACAGCTTCGCGAAATAGCTGACCTGCGGATTGTTTAGCCATTGTTATGTTCTCCTTGTGCTTGTAGCAGTGTTTGCTCAATAATTTTGTAAGAGGCATTGATATGTCGATGCATGAGCAGCTCGGCAAGTTCACCATCGCCTTCTGCAATTGCATCTAAAATACGGATATGTTCGTCCCAAGCTTTGCTCGGACGATCGGGTGTGTTTGAAAACTGAATTCGGTACATACGGATGAGGTGATAAAGCTCATCACACAACATTTTTTCTAGGGTTTTATTGCCACTACTTTTAATAATGCAGTAGTGAAAATCGTCCTGCCCTTCTTGCAAGTAATATCCTTTACCTGCTTTAAAATTTTCATCTTCAGCATGCATACGCAATACATCGCGTAGCGCCAAAATTTGCTTTTTATCAATATGCTGTGCAGCAAGTTTACAAGCCAAACCTTCTAAAGACGCACGAATCTGGTAAAGCTCTTTAAACTGTTGCAGCGATAGCGAAACCACACGCGCACCCACATGTGCAGTGCGCTCAACTAATTTTTGACCTTCAAGACGATGAATTGCTTCACGCAAAGGTCCACGGCTAATGCCATAAGTCCGTGCCAGTTCAGGTTCAGATATTTTGCTACCTGCCGGAATTTGACCCAAAACAATAGCCGTCTGTATTTGTTTAAATACATTCTCGGTCAGTGTTCTACCCTGACTTTGTAGAGGCTCTGGTGCGAAGGTCAAATCTTGCATATTGTCGACAATTTTTAATCAATTATGGCTTTTATAGCGGTATGAATGAAAAAAATCAAGGTGATTGTTGACACTTTAGAGAACGCACTAGGTCAATTGTGCTCAATAAAGTACTTTATTTGCCATAAATTCAGATTATCTCACTTCTCCTTGTTAATACTTATAAAACAAATGGTTATTTACATATTTTCATAAATACGGAAGAGATTTATATCTAGATTAAATAGAGATATTTATCCCTTCAAACTTTAGTCTACAACCCATGTATGACAGCAAGATTGTAGACAATCCGATTGAATACGATTTTTATGGATAAATTAGTATCTATTTACCGTAATTTCATTTAATCCGTTTTTATTATTTATTTGCCAGAAAATATCAATATTAATGAAATTATCAGGTGCTTCACGGTAGCTTTATTGATACATTATTGAGCATCGACATAGAAGTAATGCATTTTTCGAGACAGAAAAAGCTTAACTCTATGCATATTGTTGAATGAAAGGACTTTTTTGATGTTTCAACATATCCCCCCATACGCAGGCGACCCAATTCTCTCTTTAATGGAACAGTTCAATGCTGATACTCGTTCTGAAAAAGTAAACTTGAGTATTGGTCTTTATTATAACGAAGACAGTATTGTTCCTCAGTTAGAGACCATTATTGAGGCGCAAAAGCGTATTGAGCCTAAAAACGGTAAGACTAAACTTTATTTGCCAATGGAAGGCTTCAAACCTTACCGTGAAGCAATTCAAGCACTTTTATTTGGTGCAAACAGCCCAGCAGTTAAAGCTGGCCGTGCTGTAACCATCCAAACGCTTGGTGGTTCAGGTGCATTGAAAGTTGGTGCTGACTTCTTAAAAACCTATTTCCCAAATTCAGACGTTTGGGTAAGCCAACCAACTTGGGATAACCACGTTGCAATTTTTAATGGCGCTGGCATTAAGACTCATTTCTACCCATATTTCGATAACGAAACTCGTGGTGTAGATTTTGACGGCATGTTGTCTACGCTTAAAACGTTGTCTGAGCAAAGCATTGTGTTGTTGCACCCATGCTGCCACAACCCAACGGGTGCTGACCTAAACCCAGCGCAATGGGATCAAGTGATTGCGGTATTAAAAGATCGTAACCTTATTCCATTCCTAGACATCGCTTACCAAGGTTTTGGCGATGGTATGGAAGAAGATGCGTATGCTATCCGTGCTTTAGACCAAGCGGGTTTAAACTTCATTGTGAGCAACTCGTTCTCTAAAATCTTCTCTTTATATGGCGAGCGTGTTGGCGGCTTAACTTTCGTATGTGACGATGCAGAAGCTGCTCAGTGCACATTCGGTCAGTTAAAAGCGACTGTACGCCGTATTTATTCTAGCCCTCCTACAACAGGTGCATGGTTAGTTGATGAAGTGTTAAATGACGCTGAACTTAACCAACAATGGCAAGGTGAAGTGAAAGAGATGCGTGAGCGTATTATCAAAATGCGTAGCATCTTAAAAGACGAACTCACTAAAGCATTACCAGACCTTGACTTTAGCTACCTTGTAAACCAAAAAGGTATGTTTAGCTACACAGGTTTAACTGCTGAGCAAGTTGATATCTTGCGTGAAGAATATGCAATCTACTTAGTACGTAGTGGTCGTATTTGTGTGGCAGGTTTAAACATGAACAATGTTTACACCGTTGCAAAAGCAGTTGCTGAAGTGCTTGCTAAATCAACAGCAGCAGCATAAAACAGCTTTAAAAGAAAAGGCGCTTCGGCGCCTTTTTTTATATATCGATATTAGAATTTCCTTTTGCCCCAATACTTCAGTTTTGATGTGTGTCCAATACCCACATTAAAGCTATTGGTTGGGTCGAGTTTTTGGTAAAAGTTCGCTAAAGCAGGTTTAGCAATGTAAAGATGCCCAACATTATGCTCTGCTGGGTACTCAGCACGGCGTGCATCAAGCAGTTTCCACATTTGGTGTTCCATTTCTAATGGATCATTACCCTTTTTGAGAATATAGTCCTGATGGAAAACATGACAAAAGAAATGTCCATAATAGAGTTTATGGAGGATGTTCTTTTCCATCTCGGCTGGCAGTTGCTCTACCCATTCACGGTCATTACGACGTAACGCAATATCAAGCGCGACAATATCTTCAACTTCACTACGGTGTGTATCGCGATAACGAATTGCAGCTCCCGCAATTGCAAAGCGGTGTAAGAAAGCCTTTCGCCCTTCCTCTTCGCTACATACGAAATAGCTACCTGACGGATGCACTGCAAAATATTCTTTTAAAAATTGCTCAGTCTGTGTTTTCGAATTATTTTCAACGCGTAAGACTAAATGATGCTCATAACGGTCTCGATATTCCGTCATACGCTTAGGCAAATGGCTTGGTAAAAAGAAAGTAATGGCCTGTAAAACATGATCAGTTAAGCCTTTAATTTTAAATCTTTCTAAAAAGCCATCGACTTTATCTTTCATGGCGAAGGCTTTTGGAACATTGGCTGTGCCGAACTTTTCAATAAACAAAAAAGTGTCTTTTCCGTACTTTTCACCAATCAGATAAGCATCGCGGTGAATATATTCACCTGCGATCGGTAGGCTTGGCAACGAGGTAAGTAAGTAACGACGTAACGCTGTTAAATCGTCAGCATCATTACTACCAATATAAAAGACATTGCTCTCTACTTTTTCATAAGTATCAAGGCGTACAGCAAACACACAGACTTTACCTGCTGAACCAGATACTTCAAACAAACGTAACGGGTCAGCATTAAAACGTGCTGGTGAATCTTCATCGACTTGAGTCACATCATGTGCATAACGATGGTCCGAGGCCTGCTTTTCACCATCATCTAAAACATCTACAGCTTGATATTGCTGTTTCTCTAAACGCGTCAAAATTTCTTCGGGCGTCGAGCCTAAATTCACACCTAAATGGTTCACCAGTTCTAATTGACCGGCAGCATTCACCTGAGCATATAACGCTAGTTCAGTATATGCAGGACCACGGCGTACCAATGCACCACCAGAGTTGTTACACACACCACCGAGTACTGATGCACCAATACATGATGAGCCAATTACCGAATGCGGTTCACGGTCATAACCTTTTAAAATTTGCTCTAGATTATCTAAAGTCGCACCCGGCAAACAAATGACTTGCTTACCATCATGAATGACTTGAATGCCTTTTAATCGGCGTGTACTCATGACCAAAACAGGACGATCATAATCATCACCATACGGGGTTGAACCACCAGTGAGCCCCGTATTCGCCGCCTGCATAATCACCACACAATCTGCATCAATTGCAGCTTGTAACACCTGCCATTGCTCTAGCAATGTTCCCGGCACCACCACAGCAAGCACTTTCCCCTCACCAAAACGACGACCTTGGCGGTACTGGCGCGTGCTTTGATCATCGGTCAGAACATGCGAGCGCCCTACAATATTCTGTAAACGTTCAATCACTGCTTGAGGAGAAAATGTTTGCATGATGGTTTCCTTTTGGTCATCCATTTATCAAATTAGACCAACACGACGGCGTCTTACCGTTTGTAATTTATAATTTAATTAGCTCATTCTCTAATTCGAATCAGCCCTATATTTACTATCTCGGTTGGCGGCATGGATGCCGCCTGTTGAGCAACAGTACAAGGAAGTACTGTTTGCTCAACAAAAGGTTTTTGGTTACTTTTGACCTTTCAAAAGTGACAAACACCTATACGTAAAACATTAGCAAATCACCAAATTTTAAGGCTGTGCTTACTGCTTCACTTAAAAAGTTATTTCTTAAAAACCTTGCTTCATCGCCTGTACTAAACAATCCGCATTAATATCCTGAATTGACTTAGCACCCGTGAGCGTCATCGCAACACGCATTTCCTTATCAATCAAATCAAGCAAGTTCGACACCCCTTGCCCACCTGCTGCTGCCAAGGCATAAACAAATGCACGGCCAAGTAACACTGTATCGGCACCAAGTGCCAGCATACGCACCACATCCAAACCATTACGAATGCCTGAGTCCGCCAAAATCGCCAAATCACCTTTGACTGCATCTGCAATCGCAGGCAATGCACGAGCAGAAGACATCACGCCATCTAACTGACGACCACCATGGTTAGACACCACAATGCCATCTGCACCAAAACGCACAGCGTCTTTGGCATCTTCTGGGTCTAAAATGCCTTTAATCACCATTGGGCCATCCCAAAATTCACGGATCCACTCAAGGTCTTTCCATGAAATCGATGGATCGAAGTTTGAGCCCAACCAGCCGATATAATCTTCAAGTCCAGTTGGTTTACCTAAATATTTAGAAATATTACCTAAGTCGTGCGGACGACCCATTAACCCCACATTCCATGCCCAATGCGGATGAAACATTGACTGCACATAACGGCGCATAGCCGCATTAGACCCACTCATTCCAGAATGGGCATCGCGATAACGCGCACCCGGCACAGGCATATCTACAGTAAACACCAGTGTTGAACAGCCAGCCGCTTTTGCACGTTCCAAAGCATTTCGCATAAAACCACGGTCGCGTAATACATAAAGCTGGAACCACATTGGACGATTAATTGCAGGTGCCACTTCTTCAATCGGACAAACAGAAACCGTTGAAAGCGTAAATGGAATACCCTTTTTATCGGCTGCCATCGCGGCCTGAACTTCACCGCGGCGCGCATACATGCCTGTTAAACCGACAGGTGCCAAAGCAACTGGCATCGACAAAGTTTCATTAAACAGTTTTGTCTCTAAACTTAAAGCTGACATGTCATTCAGCACACGTTGACGCAATGCAATTTCTGACAAATCTTGTACGTTGCGCTTTAATGTATATTCCGAATACGCTCCACCATCGATGTAATGAAATAAAAATGGAGGTAAGCGACGCTGTGCCGCAGCACGGTAATCATTGCCAGAAGAAATAATCATTTTAAATCAACTCTATTTAAACGGTTTGCACGTTTCTGGCGAGCTTCATCTTCATCCAGAGAACGCACATGATTAATCACAAATTCAATATGACCGCAGACAGCTTGGCGTGCGGCCTCGGGATCTTTACGATCGATCGCATCCATCACCTGAAAATGCTGTTCACTCAGCAAGTCACCATTTATCGGATCGTTATAGACTTTTTTACGTCCTAACAAGACGTTGTATTGCAGCAAATCAAACAAGCTACGCATCATTTGAATCAGCACAACATTATGCGAAGCCTCAGCAATAGCTAAATGAAATTCGGCATCTGCAACCGCCGCCTGCGCTGAGTCACCCGCATTTTGATGGCGACTAATTTCATTAAAATAATGATGAATTTTGGCGCGATCTTCAGGTGTTGAGCGCAATGCGGCATACCATGCCGTGCCCCCCTCGAGTAATAGCCGCGCCTCTTGTACATCAAAACGGTAAAGCGGATCTTCTTCCATCAAGTTGCTAATTGGATTCACAATGAGTTGCTGTGGCCACTGTTCAGGCAACTGTTGAATGTAAGTCCCATCTCCACGGCGGCTAATGAGTACCCCTTGACTGTTAAGCTGCTGAATCGCTTCACGCAAAGATGGACGAGAAACTCCTAAGCTAGTTGCAAGCTGGCGTTCGGCAGGTAAACGGTCACCTTTTTTCATGTGACGCTCTTCAATTAATGCCTGCAATTTCATGACCACTTGATCGGAGATTCTCATCACTTTTCCTTCACTGAAGTTACGGAATCATCCACGGAACCAGATAAGCCTGAACCGTAATAATGATGCCAACAAAGACAGTGAATATGATGCTATGTTTTACCGTGAAACGGAACAAGTCAGATTCTTTTCCAACCAAGCCTACTGCTGCACAAGCAATTGCAATTGACTGTGGAGAAATCATCTTACCTGTCACACCACCACTGGTATTCGCTGCTACAAGCAATACTTCCGGAATACCAATCTGCTGAGCAGTAGTTGCTTGTAATGCGGAGAACAAAGCATTTGAAGATGTATCTGACCCCGTCAGGAAAACACCAAGCCAACCTAAGAATGGCGAAAAGAAAGTAAAAGCATGACCCGTATGCGATAGAGCCAAAGCTAAAGTCGCAGATAAACCTGAATAGTTCGCAATAAAAGCAAAAGACAACACCATACCAATGGAGTAAATCGGTGTTTTTAACTCATTTAGCGTTTCACCAAAGGTTGTTACTGCCTCACTCGCTTTCATTTTCAAGAAAATAGCGGTGATGATTGCAGCAATAAAAATTGCAGTGCCTGTCGCAGAGAACCAGTCAAACTTATAAATCGCTTCATATGGTTTCATCTCTGACACAATCGGCGGCATTTTTTCGACCAATTTATGCAAATAAGGCACTTCAAGTTTAAAAATTAAATGTTCCAGTGCACCATCTTTTGCAAATAATGCTTTAAACGGCTTAACACTCCAGATCGTCACCATGACCGTTAAGATTGCAAATGGAGACCACGCCTTAACAATTTTTCCAATGCTATAACGCTGAATCGTTGTAGGTTGCTGAGTTAGCGTTTGGCCAGCTTCAGGTTCAAAACGGAAAATATGTTTTGGTTTCCAGAAACGGAACAACACAGTCAGGCTGATCAATGAAGCAATTGCCGCTGTAATATCAGGTAATTCAGGACCAATAAAGTTAGATGTTAGATATTGTGCAATCGCAAAAGCGCCACCACCCACTAACACCGCAGGCCAAGTTTCTTTAACGCCACGCCAGCCATCCATAATGGCCATGATCCAGAACAGCACAATTAGCGTTAAAAACGGCAACTGACGTCCAACCATCTGGCTAATTTCCATGGTATCTACACCAGAAACCTGCCCCGCCACAATAATTGGAATACCCATCGCACCGAAAGCAACTGGCGCAGTATTCACAATCAAACATAAACCAGCAGCGTAAAGTGGTTTAAAACCTAAACCGACGAGCAGTGCAGCAGTAATTGCGACAGGAGCACCAAAACCGGCAGCTCCCTCAAGGAAAGTACCAAAAGCAAAGCCAACCAATAACATTTGTAGCCGCTGATCTTCGGTAATTGACAAAATGCTTGAGCGAATCACCTCAAACTGGCCAGTTTTTACCGAAATTTTATATAAAAAGACTGCCCCAATAATGATCCATGAAATTGGCCATAGACCGTAGAAGAAACCATAAATAATGGATGCAAAGGCCATTTGTCCCGGCATTTGATAGAAAAAGAGTGCTATCAACAATGCAATAATGACTGTGCCCGTACCCGCAATACTGCCTTTTAAACGAAAAACCGCCAAGGCCAAAAAGAAGAAAATAATCGGGATTAATGCAACTGCACTGGACAGCCAAATATTATTTAAAGGGTCATAAAGTTGTTGCCACATATTGAGCATTGTCATCTCCTTGAAATGCTGGGGCGAATTTTTTGTACCTTAAAATTTTAAACATTTAGCACAATTGGTATTACCAATTAAAATTTAAGCGCAAATGTTATTCCTTAAACCACAGTTCGCATCATAAATACACCTATTAACAAGATCAACCATTAAATAAGCAATATAATTGGTATGACCAATAAGCCCAAGTAAAATCAAGCTATTTCTTATTTATAAATTTTATTGTTAGACTAAAGTCGTAAAAAATATCTTATAAATTTAGATCTGATCTACAGAAATAAAGCGTAAAACTTGAATATAAAAACTATAAACATAACCATTAATTGAGGAATGTATAATAATGCTCAAAACTCAAATCATTTGTATTGAACTGAATAATGACTACTTTAACGTGTTTTAAAGCCTATGATATCCGAGGCAAACTCGGCACCGAATTGAATGAAGAAATTGCCTATAAAATTGGCCGTGCTTATGGACAGATCTATAAACCAAAGACTGTGGTAGTCGGTTGTGATATTCGTCTAAGCAGTGAGTCTTTAAAACAAGCGACCATTCGCGGCCTAAATGATGCTGGTGTGAATGTGCTTGACTTAGGCATGACGGGTACTGAAGAGGTCTATTTCGCCGCTTTTCATTTAGATGTACAAGGTGGTATTGAAGTTACCGCTAGTCATAACCCAATGGACTATAACGGTATGAAACTGGTACGAGAAAATGCTCGTCCAATTAGTGCAGATACAGGTTTAAAAGAAATTCAGGCTTTGGCAGAAACCAATCACTTTGAAGAGGTTAGCCAAAAAGGCACTACTCAAAGTTATAACATCTTGCCTGAATTTGTTGAACATTTACTCACTTATATTGAACCAGCAAAAATCCGCCCATTAAAATTAGTGGGAAATGCGGGTAATGGTGCAGCTGGTCACGTCATTGATGCCATTGAAGAAAAATTCAAATCGCTTAACGTACCTGTTGAATTTATCAAAATTCACCATGAAGCAGACGGCACCTTCCCAAATGGGATTCCTAACCCAATTTTAATTGAAAACCGTGACAGTACCCAAAATGCTGTACTTGAGCATCAAGCAGATATGGGAATTGCATGGGATGGCGACTTTGACCGTTGTTTCCTGTTTGATGAAAAAGGTCAGTTCATTGAAGGCTACTACATTGTTGGCCTATTAGCTCAAGCTTTCTTAATTAAACAACCTGGCGAAAAAATTGTTCATGACCCACGGTTGGTTTGGAACACCTTTGATATTGTTAATCAATACAACGGCGTTGCTGTACAGTCAAAGTCTGGTCATGCCTTTATTAAAGATGTCATGCGTGAACACAATGCCGTATACGGCGGCGAAATGAGTGCCCATCACTACTTCCGTGACTTTGCTTACTGCGACAGCGGCATGATTCCGTGGTTACTCACCGTTGCCCTACTCTCGGAAACTGGACAATCCCTCTCAACTCTGGTTGAAAATATGATTGCCAAGTTCCCTTGTAGCGGTGAAATCAACTTTAAAGTGGAAAACACACAAACCACTATTCAAAAGATTTTTGATTACTACGCAGAACAGCAACCACAAATTGATCGTACCGATGGCGTAAGCCTCGACTTTGGCGCATGGCGTTTTAATGTCCGCGCATCCAACACCGAGCCCTTACTACGTTTAAACATCGAAAGTCGGGCAGACCGCCACGCTCAGCCTATGCAACATTATGTAGACGAATTGACAGGATTGATTCAGAACTAATCCATAATAAAAAAGGAGCGATTCGCTCCTTTTTTATTGGTATTTAATTATATCCATTAGGATTTTGTTTCTGCCAGTTCCAGCTATCAGCAAGCATATCCTCTAGGCTATATTGTGGTTGCCAACCCAACTCAGCAACTGCACGGCTATTGTCTGAAAAAGAAGTCGCAACATCGCCAGCTCGACGTGCTACAAACTCAAAGACTACAGACATACCATTAACTTGTTCAAAGGTGTCTTTAACTTGCAAAACAGATGAACCATTACCTGTACCGATATTCCATGCTCGGCAACCTTTCGACTGTAATCGGTTATTTAAAGCACACAAATGCGCATTCGCTAAGTCAACCACATGAATATAGTCACGTACACCAGTGCCATCTACTGTGTCATAGTCATTGCCATAAATGGACAATTTTTCACGGCGCCCCACGGCAACTTGAGTCACATACGGCATTAAATTATTTGGAATACCTTGTGGGTCTTCACCAATACGCCCACTCTTATGTGCACCTACTGGGTTAAAATAACGAAGCAATGCGATTGACCATTCTGGATTAGACGCCGACAACTTTTGCAATAACTGTTCAACAATCAACTTAGTATAACCATAGTTGTTACTTGGCATACCTGTTGGCATATCTTCGTTTAGAGGAGAAGTATTGGCTTCATCATATACAGCAGCAGACGAACTAAACACTAGTGTATAAACTTTAGCCTTTACCATCGATTTAACCAGTTGAATGCTACCTGCAATATTATTATCAAAATAAATGAGCGGTTTTTCTTGGCTTTCACCAACCGCTTTTAAACCTGCGAAGTGAATAACAGCATCAATTGAATGGGTCTGAAAAACACGATCAAGTTCATCTGCATTACGAATATCGCCCTGCACAAAAGCTAAACTTTTTTGGGTGATATCTTGAACTCTATTTAAAGACTCTTCTGAACTATTCGAAAGATTATCAAAAACAATGACTTCATGCCCTGCATCTAATAACTCGATACAAGTATGGGAACCTATATAACCTGCGCCACCCGTGACTAGAATTTTAGCCATCTACCTTTCCTAACAATATTTTAATTAACCCCCGTGTCGAGGCATCAAGTTTTGAAAAATCATTTTGAATACCATTTAAAATCGGAAGTAGCTGATCGGCAATCTGTTTACCTTTTTCAACGCCCCATTGATCAAACGGGTTAATATTCCAAATTACAGACTGAACAAATACTTTATGTTCATATAAAGCGATCAGCATTCCTAGATTATACGGGTTTAATTCTTTCAATAATAATGTAGAACTTGGTTGATTACCTTCATATTGCTTATAAATTGGTAAATTCTCTAATTCAGTCGAATCTAAAGCTTCGTTACCAAATGCTAGTAATCTTGACTGTGCTAAACAGTTTGAAAGTGCAAGATGATGTTGTTCGACTAGAGCTTCTGCATTTTCCACATAAGTAAAATGATCTGCATTATAACGTTGTATCGGTGCAATAAAATCACAGCTTACCGCTTGAGAACCTTGATGTAACAATTGATAGAAGGCATGCTGGGCATTTGGTCCAACCTCACCCCATATAATAGGGCAAGTGTCTAACTCAACCTTTTGTCCATTGCGCTGTACAGATTTACCATTAGATTCCATTTCAAGCTGTTGCAAGTACGCAGCAAAATATTTTAAACGCCCGTCATAAGGTAATACCGCATGGGTATGAATATTTAAAAAGTTATTATTCCAGATACCTATCAACGCCATCAAAACCGGAATATTTTGATCAAAACTCGTATTCTGAAAATGCTCATCAACTGCATGAGCCCCTGCTAAAAGTTGCTGAAAACCTTCCACACCAATCGTCAAGGCTATAGGTAAACCGATACAAGACCATAGAGAATAGCGTCCACCTACCCAGTCCCACAGTAGTAGCTGGTTTTCAGGTGCAATTCCCCATTCTGACATTTTGTCAGCTTTTGTAGATACGCCAATAAAGTGACTTTTTAACACACGAGCATGTGTTCCTAATGCTTTTTCAAGCCACTGACGCACCGTTTGAGCATTTGATAAAGTGTCAATCGTACCAAAAGACTTAGATGAAATAATAAATAAAGTTGTTTCAGGACGAAGTTGATGGAGTAATCCTGATAACTGGCTACCATCCATAGTAGACACAAAGTGAACATTTAAAGGCTTAGCCGTTTTTACTTTGAAATCAGACAACGCATGAGTGACCATTTGTGGTCCTAAATCAGAACCACCCACCCCAATATTTACAACGTCTTGAATCACCTCACCAGTTGAACCACGATATTGTCCTGCATGGATTTTTTCCACTAAGGCATACATACGTTGTAACTGGTTATGAACTTGTTCTGTTAAATCTGGGAACTTCGAATAGTCAGCAGGTAAACGCAATGCCCAATGCATTGCTTCACGTTGCTCAGTACAATTAATTTTATTTTGTGAAAAAAGGCGATTAATCCATTCAGTTAAATTTTTAGTATTCGCGAGAGCTACTAATTGTTCCAAAATATCTTTGGTTAAGCGGTGCTTACTATAATCAAAAAATAATTGATCAAATTTTACAGAATAATTTTGAAAACGATCTGGCTCTAAAGCAAACAACTCTTTTATATGTAATTTTGAGTTTTTTTCACCTAAAGTTTGCAGATGAGCTAAAGGTGAGACTAATTCCTTTGGAAATTGCTCAATTGATTTACTCATAAGCGACCTACTCCTTCATAAGCAAAACCTTTCGCCTTTACATAAGCCGGATCATAAATATTACGCCCATCTAAAATTAAAGGATGTTTCATTAACTGTTGTAGTTGCTTAAAGTCAGGACTCCAATATTGCTTCCATGCAGTGACTAGACATAGTGCATGAGCATCTCGTACTGCCTCATATTGATCAGTACATAAAATTAAATCTTCACGATGCCCATAAGTTGCAGCTATTTCATCTAAAGCTTGAGGGTCATGCAGACGTACTATTACACCTTGCGCCCATAATGCAGCTAATAAAATATGAATTGGTGAATTATGTATATTTGAAGTGTTCTCTTTAAAGGATGCACCCCAAATCGCAACTGTTTTACCGTTTAGGCTACAGTGATAATAATTCCATAACTTACGGAATAAAATTTCTTTCTGCTGCTCATTAATCGCCCAAACTTGTTCCAAAAGGCGGCTTTTTGTTCCAGTTTCAGACACAGTGCTCGAAAGTGTTAAAATATCATGCGAAAAATTCTCACCGCCAAATCCTACGCCTGGCGATAGATATGCAGCACCAATACGTGTATCCGCCGCTATACCATGCTTTACATTCGCAATATCAATACCTAACTTTTCGGCAACCATAGCCAAGTCATTCATATAACTAATACGGGTAGCCAACATGCCTGAAATACTAAGTTTGGTGAACTCAGCATCTAAAATTGGCATAAATAAATATTGATAACTAAATTGGAAAAAAGGACGCAATAACTCTTGCATAGTTTCACTTGCATCTCTAGATTCCACACCGATAATGACATGCTTTACATTTAATACGCTGTTGATGGCATTACCTTCTTGAATCACATCAGGAAAGTAAACCCACTCATCTTTTGGCAAATGCTGTTTTAATTTTTCTGTACCGTGCAAACCAAAAGTAGAACCATTAATCATTAAACGTGGGTGAACAATTGGTCGTTCACTCAATTTCTCAACTGTTTTTAATGCAAGTTCAATTTGTGTTGGGCTAAAACAGAATAAATAAACTTCAATATCTAAAGGAATCTCAGAAAAAGGGCTCTCTTTTAAGAAACCCGCTTTTCGCTGTTTGTTTAAATAATTATTTACGTCTTGATCTTGATACGAAAGTACAGAAATATTTTCTTCACAGGTGACACTTGTACACCAGTAAATTTGATTACCATATTCAGCTAATAACGCTGCCATCACGCCGGCATGTAACGTTGTTCCAAATACTGCGATTTTCATTGCACACCTGATTTTTTGTATTTTATAGATTTCTCTTCCCTTTACAGGAAGAGAATATACTGCTCAGCTACTATATTCAGTAGTTTTTACAAATACTTAAGCAGAACTACAAAACTTTATAATTTAAGTTCTTGAATCAGCTGTTTAAATTCCAATCCTAACTTAGGGTGTGCAACACCATAGTGTAGTACAGCTTTCAAATAGCCAAGCTTGCTGCCACAGTCAAAAGTTTGGCCTTGCATCCGATAGGCTTCAACGGTATCAGTTTCTTGAAGCATCGCGATCGCATCAGTTAACTGTATTTCATTGCCCGCACCTTTCGGTGTATTTTCCAAAAGCTGCATAATCTTAGCAGGTAAAATATAACGCCCCACTACAGATAAATTAGAAGGTGCAGAACCTATAGCAGGCTTTTCGATAATTCCCTGCATAGCAATACTTTCACCCTCATTCGGGCTCTGCTTTACATCAACAATTCCATATTGATCTACAAGATGATCTGGTACTGCCTCAACCATGATTTGAGCAGCTTGACTGGATTCATAGCGTGAAATCATACGCGACAGATCATTTTGCCCTGAGTTATCCTGAACTAATACATCTGGCAATAACACAGCAAAATCATCTTGCCCAACAATACTTTTCGCACATAAAACAGCATGCCCCAAACCCAAAGGTTGAGGCTGCCTTACACTTATCACACTCACATGAGAGGGAATGATGTGCGTAATTTCTTCAAGTAAATCGAATTTTTTCTTTTGCTCTAGAGTCGTTTCTAGTTCAAAGTTTCGATCAAAATAGTTTTCAATTGATGCCTTAGATGAATGAGTTACCAAAATAATTTGCTCAATTCCGGCTTCTACAGCTTCACGCACTACATATTCAATTGCAGGACGATCAACCACTGTGACCATTTCTTTGGGAATTGACTTACTTGCTGGTAAAAAACGTGTACCTAATCCCGCTACAGGTAAAACTGCCTTTTTAATCACACATTCACTCTCTAATTAACCATAATATCTTTACTACGTTTATAACCATCCACATAGTGTTCGAGTTGACATAGCGCCCAATCAATATCTTTTTGAACAGCAGTCATGTTATTAACCCGCTCAAAAACTTCTTGAATCTCTGTAAGAGGATAAAACTTTTCAAATGATCGAAGAATTCTACTGTGCTCGGTGTATTCAGTATTTTCTTGATCAATTAATAATTCTTCATAAAGTTTTTCACCTGGGCGTAATCCGCTGTAGTGAATTGCGATATCCCCTTGCTCTGAGTCTTGTTCACGCACAGTTAAACCACTTAAAGAAATCATTTGTCGAGCTAAATCCTGAATACGGACAGGTTCACCCATATCAAGTAAAAAGACATCTCCACCTTTACCTAGAGCACCAGCTTGAATAACTAACTGAGATGCTTCAGGAATGGTCATAAAGTAGCGTGTTACATCTGGATGGGTCACAGTAATAGGACCACCTTTTGCAATCTGATTTTTAAATAAGGGAACTACAGAGCCTGAAGAACCTAATACATTACCAAAACGTACAATACTAATTTGAGTTTGCTTTTGAGCTTCAGCCATTGCCTGACAATAAAGTTCGGCCATGCGTTTTGAGGCGCCCATAACATTGGTTGGACGTACGGCTTTATCAGTCGAGATTAGAACAAATGTCTCAACACCCTTTTTCACAGCTGCATTTAAACTATTCGCTGTTCCAATCGCATTGTTCTTCAGACCAGCAATAGGGTTACATTCTACTAAAGGTACATGTTTATAGGCCGCGGCATGATAAACAGTCTGTACACTATATTGCTCAATAATACGTTCTAATTTTTGTTGATCCTGAACAGTACCTAAAATTGGAATAATTTCACATTGAGCACTTAGGCGTAATTCTCTATCAATGCTGTAAAGAGCAAATTCCGTAATTTCATAAATGATCAACATTTTAGGTTGATTTTTAATAATTTGTCTACATAACTCCGAGCCAATAGAACCACCAGCCCCTGTTACCATTACGATTTTATTATGAATATTTTTTGCAAGTAAATGATCTACAGGTGGTACTGGATCACGTCCCAATAAATCAACAATGTCTACTTCACGAATATCAGCAACTTTTAGTTCACCATCAACTAACTGAGTAAGGCCAGGAAGTTCCGTAATTTTAAGATGTGCAGGTTCTAACTGTTGAATAATTTCACTTTTACGTACGCGACCTACTGAAGGTAATGCTAATAAAATTTCATCAGTTTTATATTTTTCAAACCGTTGTAAAGCTTTTTCTAAAGATAGTACTTTTAAACCGCCAACCATATGGTCTTGCAAAGAACTATTATCATCAATGAAGAAGACAGGTAAATGGTTGCCAGAACGATAAAGCACAGCTGCAATTTGCTGACCAGCATCACCTGCACCATAAATTGCGATACGCTTTCTCTCTTCCCCTGTGAGTAATGCAGCTTTTACAATGAAACGGATAAATGCACGGCTACACCAAATCCAGCTAAACATTAAGAAACCAAACATCAATGGAATTGAGGTTGGAACAAAAGCTGCCGAGAATGCATTTAGGCTATATAAAACAACTACCATCAGTGCAACAGCAAGCGCTAATTTTGCAATAAAGGCTTCGTTAAAAGTACGGACAATAAAGCGATATACCCCTGTTACCATTAAACTTAAAATAGCCACGATAGTAACGATGGCTACTCCATAGTTAATGCCTGGAATAACCTCAGCACCTAAGTCAAATAAACGGAGGGCGTAACAAAACCACAAAATAACAGGAAACGCAAAAAGGTCTACAAGAACCAAAAAACATTGTTTGGCGAGTCTTGGGGCAGACGCAAACTGATAAATAATCTTTTTCACAATACTCTTCTAATCGTTCTAGTAACCGTGCGATATTTATACTCATTTCTCATATAACTAGAAATAAAATTTACGCAGCGGTTACATAACTTTAAATCAGATCATAATTCAAAAGAAAGCTATGTGAATAGCTTCATATTTTTATGATTGTATAGCTCTATTAACGGCGTTAATTGCAAGAATTGTTTTTTCTATACTATCTTGGCTCAAAGTCGGATGTACTAAGAACATTAAGCTTTTTTCACCTAATTGCTGTGCATTTTCCAAACGTTTTTCTGGGCGCCATGGGGTACCATCAAATGCATGCTCTAAATAAACTTCCGAACAAGAGCCACTAAAGCAAGGTACGCTTTGCGCATTAATTTCTTGCATTATACGATCACGTGACCAACCCTCTGGCAACGCCTCTAAATTTACTTGCACATAACATTTATAATATGCATGAACATAATCATCTGAAGGTATGTGAACGCTAAAGTAAGGAGAATTTTCAAACGCTCTTAAAATCTTTTCTGCATTTTCAGTACGCTTTTGTGTCCATTCAGTCATTCGTGTTAACTGAATTCGACCAATAACGGCTTGCATTTCCATCATGCGCCAGTTGGTACCAAATGAGTCATGCAACCAGCGGAAACCTGGAGGGTGCTGTTTGTTATAAATACTGTCATAGCTTTTACCATGGTCTTTATATGACCACATTTTTTTCCAAAGCACCTCATCATTTGTGGTGACCATACCGCCCTCACCACCAGTTGTCATAATTTTATCTTGGCAAAAAGACCAAGCAGAAATATGACCGATTGACCCTGCAGCTTTACCTTTATATTTTGCACCATGAGCCTGTGCGCAATCTTCAATAACATAGATGCCGCGCTCAGCAGCAAGTTGCATAATCGGATCCATATCGCACATCCAACCAGCCAAATGTACACAAATAATTGCTTTTGTATTTGGTGTAAGTACAGCCTCAATCGTACGTCGTGAAATGTTTTGAGAATCTAATTCTACATCTGCAAAAACAGGATTAGCACCAGCGGTTACAATTGAACTTGCTGAAGCAAGAAAAGTACGAGACGTCACAATAACGTCATCACCTACACCAATATCTAAGGCTTTTAATGCAACATCCAACGCAACAGTTCCATTTGCCAAAGCGACCGCATATTTTGTACCAGAAAACTCGGCAAATTCTTTTTCAAAAATTCTACATTCTTGGCCAGTCCAATAATTTACTTTATTTGATAGTAATACATTTTTGACTGCGTCAGCTTCTTCTATAGTAAAACTTGGCCATGGTTCAAATGCAGTGTTTAACATTTTGATTTCCTAATAAAAAATATTTCTTACTTACTTTCTTTCTAAAATTCTGGCAGGGTTACCGACAACTGTTACGCCAGCTGCTACACTCTTAGTTACTACAGCACCCATACCAACAACAGCACCTTTACCAATTACTAAAGGCTTGTCAGGTGTACCTTGTTTAATGACGGCTCCTGCACCAATGTAGGCATGATCTTCAATACGAATATTGCCATTACATTTAACGCCTGGAGCAAATGTAACGTAGTCACCAATCACACAGTCATGCTCAACATAACTGTATAAATTAGCATGAAAACATTTACCGATTTTTATATTTGATGTAATTGAAACAAAAGGACTTAAGGCCGCACCTTCACTTATTTCAACGTTATCCATCATTACTGTATTATCAGCTTGCACAGACCAAAGTTTAATACCATCAGCAATCAACTGATTAGCAATTTTTTCACGAATTTGACTATTCGCAATAGCAATTAATACATACTTATTCGAGCATTCTATTGTTTTAAAAGTTTGATAGTTAACAGCTGTATGCCCGTTTACTATCTTTTCTTCTTGTAAACTATCATCAATAAAATAAATTTCTGCTGCAATACCCTGTCGTTGGAGCTGTTGTCTTGCAACAGGCATCAGACTGCGACCACAGCCTGAAGCACCATAAATCGCATAGATATGGTTACTCATTTATCTGCTTCCGACTTTGAACCTGTAAACTTGGTCATCGTCGCTTCACCAGCTTCATTAATATCATCTTTAGCGATTACTTTTTTAACAGTTTGCAGCATAATTTTAAAGTCTAACCAAAGCGATCTATTTTCAACGTACCACGTATCAAGTTTAAACTTTTCTTCCCAGCCAATTGCATTACGTCCATTCACCTGAGCATGACCAGTCATTCCTGGACGTACATCATGACGCTTTGCCTGTTCTTTATTATAAAGCGGCAAGTACTCCATCAGTAAAGGTCGTGGGCCAACAATACTCATATCACCTTTAATCACGTTCCAAAGCTCAGGCATTTCATCCAAACTGGTAGAACGAAGCATTTTACCAAATGGCGTTAGACGCTCACTATCTGGTAAAGGATGACCCTTGGCATCTGTTGCATCTTTCATAGTTCGAAACTTAATCATTTCAAACGGCTTCCCATGTAAACCTGGGCGAACTTGGCGAAACAATACTGGCGAGCCTAAGTTTTTTTTCACCTTATATGCAACATAGAAATATAATGGTGAGAGTAAAATAAGAGCAATAGAAGCAATAACAATATCCAGTAAACGCTTTAGCATATTATGCTCCTGTTACCCAGTCAGAGAACTTTTGAGAAAGAATGGATCGATTAAATTGTTCTTTAGCAACTTGCTGACCATTTTTACCCATCTGATTGAGTTGCTCACGTTGATCCGCAGCTTGTTCCAATGCATCAGCAAAGGCTTTTGGATTTTCAGGTGGCACAGCAAACCCACATCGTTCCTTTATAATTAACTCAGCTAACCAACCTGGATAGTTATTTAGGACTGGTAAACCTGCCGAAATATAGTCAAAGAATTTGTTAGGAGATGTACCATAATAAAAAGCTGGAACATTCGCTAAAATTTGCAAACCAATATCTGCGCTTGCCATAAGACCAGCCAATTTTGCTTTGTTAACGGGATCATGAAAAACTACATTATCTAATTGAAGCTTTTCAGCTCGCTCCATCAATGCTTTTTTCTGCATACCATCACCTACAAGAACAAGTTTAATATCTGTTCTTTGACGGTCTTTCAACTCTACAGCTACATCTAACACAGCATTCAAGCCATTTGCTAAGCCATGCGTCCCTGTAAAAATTGCCATCAAGTCTGCTTCTTCCACGCCTTCAGGGCGCCATGATTGGTGATCAGAAGCAAAAATGTCTAAATCACACCCATTAGGAATAGAGGCTACTTTTCCTGGTGCAATACCACGTTTGATTATGCCATCCACAATTCCAGGGGATAGACCAATTAAACGATCAGCAGAATGATAAGAAGTCCACTCAAGTACTGACATCATCCATAAAACAATAGGATTTTTTATCACCCCCATAGCTTTCGGAAGTTCAGGCCATAAGTCACGCACCTCAAAAATAAAAGGTTTCCGACGTAACCATTTAGCAAAAATACCTGGAATGCCTGCTGTTAAAGGTGTAGTTGTTGCAAAAACAATATCGTATTGCTCTGTGAAAGCAACTTTAATTGATTTAAATGCAAAACTTAAAAAAATTAGAATTCGTTTTAAAAACGATAAACTATTTGAATAAGGCAATTCAAATTCAATAATATCAATACCATCCACTACACCGCGGCGCACCCCCTTATTAAAAGGTTGGGTTAAACCAGTCTGTCCAGCACCAAAAGAACCACAAACCATAGTGACTTGATGCCCATTGCGAATCAATGATTGAGCCATTGCATAAGAACGAATCCCAGCTGACCCTTTTGGCGTAGAAAAATGTTGATGGAAATATAAAATTTTCATTTTTTCTCTTTTACTCAAAACCGCTTAAATAATTCATTTTAAGTCCTTAATTACTTATAAAATCCCCTTTGTATCAACTACAAATTTAGGATTTATTTCATATAAGCCTTTTTTGAATTCTTTATGTTCTACTAAAATTAGATGAATATCGGCTTTATTTTTTTCTTCTAATTGAATAAGCTGAATATTTGAAGGCATATTTACAGGCATATTATCAATATTTGGTTCAATTGCTAAAATATTTAAACCTTGTTGTGCTAACTGTTTAGTAATTTCTAAAGCGGGACTTTCACGCAAATCATCAATATCAGGTTTAAATGCTAAACCATAACATGCAATAGTGACATCCTGAATAGACTTATTTGGATTGGCTTGTAAAAACTCTACAATTTTAATCTTAACTTGATCAATTACCCATTCAGGTTTCGCATCGTTAACTTCACGTGCAGTTCGAATTAAACGCGCTTGCTCAGGCGTTTTAGCAACGATAAACCAAGGATCGACAGCAATACAATGTCCACCTACACCTGGGCCTGGCTGTAAAATATTTACACGTGGGTGACGGTTCGCTAAAGAGATTAGTTCCCAAACATTAATACCTAATTTATCACAAATAATTGAAAGTTCATTTGCAAAAGCAATATTAACATCACGGAAAGAATTTTCTGTTAACTTGCACATTTCCGCTGTCCGGGCATTTGTTTCAATACACTCACCTTTTACAAAGATTTTATATAACTCACAAGCCGCGGCTGAACAACGTGGTGTCATCCCTCCAATAATACGGTCATTACTAATGAGTTCTTGCAAAACTTTCCCTGGCAAGACACGTTCTGGACAGTGTGCAACTAAAATATCTGCCTGTTCACTATGTGTTTGAGGAAATGTTAAATCCGAACGCGCATCAGCTAGCCAAGCCGACATCTGCTCTGTAGCCTCTACAGGAGAGGTTGATTCTAGAATCACCAAATTACCAGGTTTTAAAAACGGTGCCAAAGCTTTTGCCGCGGCTTCAATATATTTTAAATCAGGTTGATAATCATCTTTAAATGGTGTAGGAACAGCAACAATATAAGCATCTGCTTCTGTTGGTACCATTTGAGCTGTTAATTTAGATTGTGCGACGACATCACGTACTAAAGCATCTAGATCTGGCTCAACAATATGAACTTTACCTTGGTTGATCATATCTACAGCATGTTGGTTCACATCCACACCTGTTACTTTTACTCCATGCGCCGCAAATGTTGCCGCAGTCGGTAAACCGATATAGCCAAGACCAATTACACAAATATGTTTAAATGAATTCTTCATAATCAATACTTTTTCAAAATCAGGTGGTTAAATTCAAACTAAATTTATTTTCAAAAAATCAATAATCTGCTGACAAGCAGTACCATCGCCATAAGGATTATGTGCGGAAGCCATCTCAGCATAAAGCTTTGGATCTTCAAGCAGCTGCGTTACCAACTCCTCAATTCTATTTACATCAGTACCTACTAGCCTTACAGTTCCCGCTTCAACAGCTTCTGGACGCTCAGTTGTATCTCGCATCACTAAAACTGGTTTACCCAAAGAAGGGGCTTCTTCTTGAATTCCACCTGAATCAGTTAAAATTAAATAGCTTTGATTCATCAAATAGACAAAAGGTAAATAATCTTGGGGAGCTATCAGGTGAATATTAGAAATACCCGTCAAAAGCTCATTGACAGGTTGTTGTACATTCGGATTTAGATGAACAGGATAAATAATCTGTACATTAGGATACTTTTTGGCTAAATGCGCTAAAGCAGTACAGATATTTAAAAAACCTTGTCCAAAGTTTTCACGACGGTGACCTGTTACTAAAATCAATTTTTTACTTTTATCAAGAAAATTGAATTCCTGTTCAAACTTTTGTATTAATTGTTGTTCTTGTTCTACTTTGTTTTTTACTTGTAATAAAGCATCAATAACGGTATTACCAGTCACAACTACGTTTATGGGATTAATATCTTCTTTAATTAAGTTATTGTAAGAAGAATTAGTTGGAGCAAAATGATAGTTTGCCAAGACTCCTGTTAATTTTCGATTAGCTTCTTCAGGCCAAGGTGAGTATAAATTTCCCGTCCGCAAACCAGCCTCTACATGGCCAATTTTTATTTTGTGGTAATATGCAGCCAATGAAGCTGCAAATGTGGTTGCAGTATCACCGTGTACTAGAATTAGATCAGGTTTCCATATTTCAAACACCTGATCTAAACCTTTTAATACACTAGAAGTTATATCAGATAGGGTTTGTCCTGGTTTCATTAAATTTAGATCAAAATCTGGATTTAATTGGAATAAATCTAGTACTTGATCTAACATTTGCCGATGTTGTCCCGTTACACACACTTTCGTTTCAAAGTTATCATTATCCTCTTGCAATTTAATTGCTAGAGGTGCCATCTTAATAGCTTCTGGTCTCGTACCAAATATTAATAAAACTTTTTGCACCTGAAATAATCCTTTTAATGAATACATGAACAACCATCAAAATTCCACTCTATAAAGCAACTTTAAACTATCAAAAAAGCTTATTGATTTTTAATAAAATCGCATTTACAGAATAAAATTTCACCGTAACGATTTAAAATTTAATCCTAGCCTTTTTATTACTGCTAATAACCTTGTCAAATATAATAAAAAATTATATTGAAATGGTGATTTCAAATAAACCAGGGTGAAATTCCACATAATTTTAAACCCACTCATAATTTCATGTATCATTTTCATTTGCTTTCTTGATGCAGAGTTTGGTCTAAGTCTACGATAGTAAATAACATCTGGTGAAGTAGACATTATATTTTTAATATTTTTAGATATTTCAAACATAAATAAAGCATCTTCACTTTTATCAAGATTTAAATTAAAACGATTTGTACCTATAAGCTGTCTCGGTATTAATTTAGAACATGAATTTGATAAATATTTCCTATAAGTAATAAGGCTTTTTGATTTAAAATCATGCTTAAAACTTAAATAATCTTCAATCAGAACATCCTGACTTTCTTTAAAACCAAATACATTAGAAGTAACTATACCATTGCTATTAGCACTAAAAAGCAATTCCTCTAAATAATTTTCACTCAATAAATCATCATCATCTAAAAACAAAATATAAGGATTAGATGTTTTTTCTAAACCTAAATTTCGAGCATTTGATACGCCTTTTTTTTCTGTATATATAAAGGAATAATTAAAAGAAAATTTGCTTAACTTTTCTTTAATATTAGAATAATAAGGCTCTTTACATCCATTCAGAATAATAGTAACTTTAAACTTATCAAATGAAATTTTTTGTTTTTGAATAGATTGCAAAGTTTCTATAATATAGGTATCAGGCTGATACGTTGGAATAATAATATCTATAAACATACTAAATCTTCTTATCCAAATTATATTTAGAAAATAATACAATAAGTGCTATGAGGATAAAAAAGCGAGAACTTGCATAATCTGCTCTCACCATTCCAGTTATTAAAAGATCAAAAAACAAAGCATAACAAATAAATTTTTGAAGAATATCAGTTGAAGATCTTTTAATTAAAAGAAATATTTTGACAAAAATACCCAAAAACAGGCACAAACCAACAATACCCATTTCTACAATCACATCAACTAAAACATTATTGGATGTTTCAAACATATTATAGTTAGTACGTAGGGCAGCAAATTTAAAATTAGTTACTCCATATCCAAAAAGAATTGTTAATATATTTGAGTTTAAAAATGTATTTATTACCTCAAAAATTGTTTGAAACCGTACATCTTCACCAATATTTTCTACTCGACCAAGAACATAGCCAATATTTTTAAATTTATCTAATGCACTTACTATAAAAAATAAACCGGCTACTAAAAAAATAGACACAAAAGTCACATATGTTCTATTTTTAAAATTTGCCACTAGAATTAAAGCTAATCCTAAAGAGCTCAGTGCACTTACATAACCTGAGGGTGAAAAAGATAATAATAAAACTAAAGTCCCAATACAGAAAAAAATGAATTTATTTATATTTCTTTTAAATATAATTAATGAAAGTATCATAAAGTCTAAAACAAAAGGGACAAAGAAGCTTGGTTCCGCTGCAATTCCTGTTAATCGCCCTTGAATATCATAGTCACTTTTACCAACACCATGAACCATACTTCTTGTTTCAAAAGGGAATGACCCTATCCCCAAATATAATGATAATGCCTGCCAATAGCCTGTTAAAATCAGTATAAAACAACCTAATGCATAAAAAAAAGCCATTTTTTTGGGGTTAAAGTATTCGGTATTATAAGCAGATAAAGAAACAATAAACCAAGCTAACATTGAAAATAAAATTACATTTAGAATACGCCCATACATATTAATTTCTTTAAAAGAAAATATAGAATTATCTAATATATATACAGCTAAAAAACCCAAAAAAGTGGATAACAATATTGCTAAATAATAGTTATTTATTATTTTAAAAAAAGACTTATCTAATATACTTTTTGTGTAAATAAAAATTGAAATAAAACTAAAACCAATTAGTGCAAAAAAGTAATTAATCATCCTTGAATTTACATCAAAAGAGACTGCCAAGAAAGATGTTGACAAGAAACAAAGTAGTAACAAAGATATCATTTTTGATATATTCAAAGGTGTCCCTCACTTACTTAATTGACATTTCCTCTTGCATCTTTAAAACCAGAGTGAAATATTAAGACAATTATACATTTATTTTTAAAAAAAAAACTTAAACAATAAAATTAATAACAAAAAAGTTATTAAAAACTACATATTCATTCTTACTCAAAAAAGGATTTATATTCCATAATCATTATCTTTAGATTACTTAACCCTAGTAAACTTCAATAAAATCCACCTAAGCTTCACTTAAAATATTTAAAAATTGATTTTTATTATTTTTTGATGAATTTTTTAAACTTAAATCTTGGCTTTTTAATCTTAGCTCTCTCATCAAATTATATTCTTTAGAAATTTTAGTAAAAGCATCAACTAACGTAAGTTCATTACCTTGCTCAACTAAAATCGAACAATCCTCATTAAGAATCTGTCTAAAAATTGGGTTATCCCAAGCAACTATTAAATTACCAGAACACATTTGCTCAAGTAAAGCATTAGAAAGCCCCCCTCCTCCCATTGAATTACTAGAAAAAGTTAGTGCAACAGAAACATCTATATTTTTTAAAAAATCTGGCATTTCCTGATTATTTATTCCATTAATAAACTCTACATTCTCCTCTTGTTCAACCAATTCTAAAATATTATTCATATAACTACCCTGACCAACAATTTTAAAAGAAATATTATTACTTCCTCTTTTATTAAATAATCTAATAGCATTACAAAACTTAATAATACCTTTATTTTCTTCTAACCGTCCAATAAAGGCTATTGATATTTTACCTTCCTTAGGTATTACACTTATTTCATTAAACCACCTATCAGCATTTACTCCATTATTAATCACCTTATTAGCAATACCAATATTAGAATAAAAAGCACCAGTATCCTTACCATTTGTTAAGACGCAATCAAAATAAAATTTAAGCAGTATATATTCAATAAAGATTAATGGCAGTCTTAGAATTTTAGTTTTCATTCCAAATTCTCGACGACTAATTGTTCTTAACCATATAATTTTTTTTCCCCTATATAAAATAGGAGGATAACTAAAAAAACAAGCTAGCATTTCATTTAAACTACCTACAGCTACAACTTGTGAGCTTCTCTTATTTCTTCTAATCATCAAGAAACATAATTTCAAAATAAATAATAAGGTTAAAGGTACAAAACTTTTAGCTCCTAAATCAATTTGATGATTTTCAATGAGATTACCTCCTTTCATATGAAAATCAACCATATTTTCTGGTTTTAGTTTCAATGAATAAAGCACAACCTGCAATTTATCTTGATCTGCCTTCATTTCATTAAAACAATTATTAAACCAAGTCTCCCTTCCTCCATCAGCAAATCCAAATTTAGAAAGCATAATCATATCTATTTTCACTTTTGGATCTCCTTGATTTCCTTAGCTGGAACTCCACCAATTACAACATAACCTTTTGTAAAGCTTTTGGTAACCACTGCTCCAGCAGCAACAATTGTATTATCTCCCAATTCGACTCCTGGTAAAATAACACTATTCATTCCAATCCAACACTTTTCACCCAATTTTACATCTAACCCTTCAGTATGAGCATCTAAATCTGTTAATTTATGATTTGCTGTAATAATTCCTACATTTGGTGCAATATAAGTTCCTTTACCTATGTAAATCTTACCTTTAAAGTTTTGAAAGTAGGTTCCAGGTGATTGAAAATTATTAATATCATCTGGATGAAAATAAATATTCTGATCATTTGATACTTGACAAGTAAGAGCTGTTGGAAAACACTTTGGTTTACTTAGTCTTAATATATTTTTAACCCATATAGATCTTAAAGCAAAAATATAACCTTCAAAACTTTTATCGAAATACCTACCTGTTAAATATTTTTTATCAAAAAAAAGTCTCAAAAAAAGTTTTACTAATGGTGTAATTTTCCATAGTATAGTTTTTAAAAATTTTTTCATAAACCAAACCCTCTTAAAAAAATAACCAATATTAAAACCAATCCACTTACAACACTTAATAATGGCAGAGTCTTTTTTACTAAAAAAATATAATTTTTAAAATTTAATTTAGCAGCTTTTGAAAAAACAAAAAAACATATACCATAAAAGATAGCACTACAAATAGTATAATTTTCCAACAAATATCTTGGATCTATATTATATTGTGCATATAATGCACCTATTTTCAAAACAAAACCAAATACTGTTAAAAATAAAATTTCTTTTTGCTTTCCTGAAATGTGCATAATCATGGATATAGGCGAGGATAGCAATTGAAAAATAAACCATGGAATCATCCAACTGATCAATATCCCGACGTAAGCCCATTCATTGCCAAAAATATACTTTACAAGTAGCGGGCTAACTACACCTATCACTATTAAAATACTTACTCCATATTTTAATAAATCCATCAATACATTTACAGTATATTCACCAATTTCTCCTTTTTCTAGAGCTTTGGGTGCTTGAGCTAAATAGACCTGTGAAACAGCCCCACCAATAAAACGCATTGGAACAGCCATAATTTGCATTGCTAGCATTAAATAACCAGCTTGTGGACCTTTTGCTAGTGCCGCAATAATAATAAGTGGTAATTGAATGCCAGCTGCGTTTGCTAAACCCTCAAATGTAGAATATTTAGGGAATTGATCATATTTCTTAAAAGTTTGCTTTAATTGGCTAAAACTCACACTTCTTAAAAATTGATTTGTTTCATAGTAGAAATTAACTGCTAATTGTTTAATACCTGCTGAAACCTTTATAATTTGCCCTAAAATTAATCCTATACTTGAAAACCCCATTACCCCCATAATAAGTTGTATAGAGGTTCCACTAAGAGATTGTAATACTCTGGTCTTTGCAATTAATTTAAATTGTTTTTTTCGTGTTATCCAATATTGTAATGTATTATAAATTCCAGAAAAAAATAATCCTATAGGTAAAAGCCATATTAATTTTGAAAAACCAGGTTGCTTCAATATAATAATAATTTCCGCGTGAAACAGCCAAATTATTAAAGCAACTAATAAACTTATAATAGAATTACTAATTAAGGAAAGCAAAACTAAATGAACAGCTTCCTTATCATCTTCTGGTATAGAAATAGCAATTTCAAATCGTAAACAGCTTCCAACCATCAAAGTCATAAGAAGTGAAGTATAAACAGCAAATATAGCAAATTCTGCTGGATTATATAGTCTTGTCAATATTGGCAAAGTTAATATTGATACTCCTTGAGCAAAAGCTGTTCCTCCTACCAAAACAGAAACAGCTTTCAAAAAGCCTCCTTGAGCATTGAGCTTATTATTAATCTTTACAAGAAGGCTTTTCACAGTTTAATCAACCTATTAAAGCTTGAACAATTTTCTCTTGAGCTTCAATAGTCAAGTACGGATGCATCGGCAAACTCATTACTCTTTCAGCGATAGCATCACCGACAGGCAACATCACATTTTTATCCGCTACAGCAGGTTGCTTATTAAGAGGAATCGGATAATGCACAGCTGTTGGAATACCCTGTGCTTTTAGTTTTTCTTGTACTTCTGCACGGTTATTAACCTGAATCGTATATTGTGCCCAAGCACTGGTATTATGCGACTCAAGATATGGTGTTGTGTGAATACCTGCCTGATTAAATAACTGATTATAAACTTCAGCTACTTTTTGACGTGCTTGCATTTCATCATCCAAAATTTCTAATTTTGGTAATAAAATAGCCGCCTGAATTGTATCTAGACGGCTATTCACGCCTACACGAATATGATGATAACGCTTGTCTTGACCATGACGCGCAATTTGACGGATCACTTTAGTAAGCTCATCATCATTGGTAAAAATAGCACCACCATCACCATAGCAACCCAATGGCTTACTTGGGAAAAAGCTAGTACAGGCAACCGTACTTAGGTTACAGCTTTTACGACCTTTATAAGTCGCACCAAAACTTTGCGCAGCATCCTCAATCACAGGAATACCAAACTTTGCGGCAATCGCATTGATTGCATCAAAGTCTGCACACTGACCATATAAACTCACAGGAATAATGGCTTTGGTCCGAGGAGTAATTGCCGCTTCTAATTTTTCAACGTCTAAATTGTAAGTCTTCGGATTTACATCAACGTAGACAGGTTTTGCACCTAAAAGTGCAACTGTTTCAGCCGTTGCAATATAAGTAAAACCTGGCGTGATCACTTCATCACCAGGTCCGATACCGAATGCCATTTGTGCAATTTGCAACGCATCTGTCCCATTGGCACAAGTAATGCAGTGTTTAGCACCTACATAGGCAGCAAGTTTTTCTTCCAACTCAATTACTTCTGGGCCTAAAATGTACTGACCATGTGTCAATACATTTTGAATGCCAGCATCAATTCTATCTTTAATTCGATTTTGCTGTGCTTTTAAATCAATAAAGTCAATCATAATTAACCCTGCTTTGTCAGTGTCGTTCCATCAAGTTTATAAACTGCTCCTGTATGTGAACAGATTACTTCTGCCTGTCCCTGTAAAGGAAGGTCAAGCTGCTCACCAAATTCACTCATCCAGCCAATTTGTTTCGCGGGCACCCCAACCATTAGCGCATAAGCTGGTACATTTTTATTTACTACAGCACCAGCCCCAACAAAAGCATAAGCTCCAATGGTGACACCACAAACAATAGTACAGTTTGCCCCAAGCGTAGCGCCCTTTTTCACCAGAGTGTCACGATATTGATCTTTACGCTCAATTAAAGAACGAGGGTTATACACATTGGTAAAGACCATGCTTGGCCCACAAAATACACCCTCTTCCAAAAATACATTATCGTAAACCGATACATTATTTTGGACTTTACAATGGTCACCAATCACAACCCGGTTACCAACAAAGACGTTTTGACCTAAAGACACGCCTTTACCGATTTTGGCACCACCACAGACATGAACGAAATGCCAAACACGTGAATCTTCACCAATTTGTGCGCCATCATCGACTATGGCAGTTTCATGTTGATAAAAGCTCATGCTTTTTTCACCTTTGCCAATAATGGATGTGGATTTTCTGGGTTTTCAACAATAGAAGAAACACGAATCACTTCAACAGTTTCAATTGCTGCACGGTTCTCTTCAACACCATAACCTTTACCTTCTAATACACGTTGATAGCTTTGTGTATGTAAATCGGTAAAGCCGCCTGAAAACTCAAGCTCTTCATTTTCAATGGTAATACTACGATAAGTCAGCTTTTCACCTTGTACCGCATTTTCTGGCAAATTATTTGCATCAATTGACAAGAACCAACGAACACGGGCACGTTCGTATTCCAAGTAACCCGACGCAGTTTTTTCATCACGGAAATGCACTTCATTTTTAACAATTTTTCCAAAAATAAAATGCAGCATGTCGTAAAAATGCACACCGATATTCGTTGCCACACCACCAGACTTCTGGTCTAACCCTTTCCATGATTTTAGATACCATTTACCACGAGAAGTTAAATAAGTAAGATCAACATCGAATACTTTATCAGCTGGTGCAGATTGAACTTTATCACGCAATGCAATAATGGAAGGGTGTAACCGTAATTGTAAAATTGAGTTTACTTTGGCACCGTATTGTTTTTCATATTCAGATAACATATTTAAGTCTTCTGAATTCAGTACCAATGGTTTTTCACAAATGACTTCAATGCCGTTTTTCAAAGCATATTTCATATGTGGTGCATGTAAATAATTAGGTGAGCAAATCGCTACATAATCCAGCTTTTCACCTTTTAGTTTTTGGTCTTCTACATACGCTTCGAATTCTTCAAATTCGGTAAAAAACTCAGCTTCCGGAAAATGGCTATCCATAATCCCAACCGAGTCATTTACATCCATTGCTACAGCCAAGGTATTGCCAGTTTCTTTAATTGCTTTTAAGTGACGCGGTGCGATATAACCAGCAGCACCAATTAATGCAAATTTTTTCATGATCAAAACTTCAATTTAATAATAAGATAAAATTAGAGACGGAATACGGTGAAGCCTGCATCTGACATTTCTGTACGATTAAATAGGCTCTTCACATCAGCCAATACAGGTTTTTCACTCTTCACGTAACTGCGCAGCTCATTTGCAGAAAGTGAGCGGAATTCGTTATGGCCTACCGCAACAATGACGCTATCTACAGGGTTTTGAGCATCAACTTTTCCAAGCTCAACACCATACTCATGTCTAACTTCATCTGCATCTGCCCATGGGTCTGCCACTACGACTTGTGCTCCCCAAAATTCTAACTCTTTAATAAGATCGGCCACTTTACTATTGCGGATGTCAGGGCAGTTTTCTTTAAAAGTTACTCCGAGTACACCAACTTTTGCACGAGGTACATCAATACCATTTTGAAGCATAAGCTTAATCGTGTTACGCGCTACATAGCGTGCCATGTTGTCATTAATACGACGGCCTGCAAGAATTACTTGTGGATGATAACCAACTTCTTCGGCTTTATGAGTCAAGTAGTAAGGGTCTACACCAATGCAATGTCCCCCAACTAATCCAGGACGGAATGGTAAAAAGTTCCATTTACTGCCTGCTGCTTCTAACACATCTAAAGTATCAATACCGATACGATCAAAAATCACAGATAGCTCATTCACTAAAGCAATATTTAAATCACGTTGCGTGTTTTCAATCACTTTGGCAGCTTCTGCAACTTTAATACTAGTTGCTTTGTGAGTGCCTGCAGTAATAATGCTTGCATACACTGCATCTACAGTATCTGCCACTTCGGGAGTGCTACCGCTCGTAATCTTTTTAATTTTAGTTAGCGTATTAACTTTATCACCTGGATTAATACGTTCAGGACTATAACCGGCAAAGAAATCTTGGTTAAATTTGAGGCCCGATATTTTTTCTAATATCGGAATACAGACTTCTTCTGTTGCGCCTGGATATACTGTAGATTCATATACAACTATATCGCCTTTCTTTAAAGCTTGCCCTACAGTCTCACTTGCTTTTTTCAAGGGAGTTAAATCAGGACGATTCACCTGATCGACAGGTGTAGGAACAGTTACAATAAAAAAATTACTTGTTTTTAAATCATCTAAATTTGAACTAAAACTTAATTGTTCTGCTTTTAGAAGCTCTTCTGGCGAAACTTCTAAAGTATGGTCTTGACCATTTTTTAATTCATTAATACGGTTTTTGTTAATATCAAACCCTATTACTGGCCCTTTTTTTCCAAACTCAACTGCCAATGGCAAGCCTACATACCCTAAACCTATAATCGCTATTCTTAAATCGGCAAGTTGCATAAAAGTTAGCCTTTTTCCTTACAAGATTGTATCTATTAAATATATGTTGCATGTTAACTGAATATCGCCGAGCGTAACTATATCAGTTTTTTTCTACTCTCCGTATTGCAATTGTATAAAAGTGTTTACAATGCAAGTATCTCCAGTTAAACAATTCTGTTAAAAATAATATCTTTTAACATTTCTATTAATTTCCTATAACCAACTTAGCTGGCGTAGATAAACTAAACATACAAAGCTCTACTATTTTTCGGTGTTTTTTCATTTCTTTTCAGCTAGAATCTGTCCATCCTGCGTTTAGTTTAAATAGACACTTGTTACTATGCAGTGGACGATATCAATTAAAGATAAATACACAAAGGGTCGCGTGTGAAGTATTGCCAGTTTTTCTCTATTCTTACCTTAAGTTTAAGTGCTGCCAGCTGTGCGGTTACTTCCGGCTTACAAACTTATGATATTCCAAGTGAAGGGATTTATAAAACAGATCTCGGTACTACGGTTAACGTCGTTAAAATCTCTCAAGAAACAATACCAGCAATTCAACCTGCTCAAATTGACTATCAACGCGACTATGTAAGCTTATTTAAAAATCAACAACCTATTTACCGCTTAAGTCCCGGAGATACTCTCTCTATTCAGCTTTGGGCTTACCCTGAAATTACGCCACCTGTGAATGGCATTAGTAACGAGCAATCAATTCAAGCCAATGGTTACCCTATTGACCAGAGCGGATACATTCAATTTCCTCTAGTTGGTCGTTATAAGGCTGCTGGTAAGTCACTTGCTCAAGTCAATCGCGAACTTCGTAGCCAACTTTCCCACTTCTTAAAAAACCCTGATGTGATAGTTCGCGTACTCTCCTATGAGGGCCAACGCTTCTCTGTACAAGGGAGTGTTACTAAAGGTGGGCAATTCTACCTAAGTGATCAACCAGTAAGTGTATACTCAGCTCTAGGTATGGCTGGTGGCGTCACTACAATGGGCGATAATACTTATATTCAACTCATTCGAAATGGTCGAACCTACAACTTAAATACGATCGATTTAGAAAAAGCCGGATATTCATTACATAAGCTATTGGTTCAACCCAATGACACAATTTATGTGAGTACTCGTGAAAACCAGAAAATTTATGTCATGGGTGAAGCTGGGAAAAGTCAAGCCTTACCAATGCGTGATCAAGGTATGACGTTAAGTGATGCCTTAGGAGAGAGTTTAGGTATTAATCCAGCTTCTGGCAGTGCAAGCAAAATTTATATAGTTCGTACTAATCCAAATGATCATACTACTGAGATATATCATTTAAACCTACTCAGTATTGGTGACTTTGGTTTAGCCAATCAGTTTAAATTACGCAGTAATGATATTGTGTATGTTGATGCGACTGGCCTGACCCGCTGGCAGCGTGTGATTAATCAAATTATTCCATTCTCAAATGCTTTATATAACATAGACCGTTTGGGACAATAATATTATGCAAATTAAAAATATTTTAGTGGTTTGCATTGGAAATATCTGTCGTAGTCCTATGGCAGAATATTTCTTAAAGCAGCAATACCCCCAATTAAATATTGAATCTGCTGGCATTTCAGGGCTTATAGGCCATCAAGCTGACAATAAAGCACAACTTTGTATGCAGCGCTTAGGTATCGATATGCAACCCCATATTGCTAGAAAACTAAGTGCTGAACACATTAAAAAAGCTGACCTGATTTTGGTCATGAGTCACAACCAGCAAAAACATATTGAACAAACTTGGCCTTTTGCAAAAGGTAAAACTTATCGTTTGGGTCACTGGCAAAATAGAAATGTGCCAGATCCTTATCAGCATGATCAAGCTATTTTTGATCAAACCTGCCAGCTTATTCAACAGTGTATTGCTGACTGGAAACCTTATATTTAACGCCTAGATTTTAAGCTTATGAACCAAAATACGAATACCGAAGATACAATCGATTTAAAAGAATTGTTTTTTTCACTCATTGCACAGTGGAAGCTTATCGCTCTATGCGTTATTTTAAGTCTTGTATGTGCTCTACTCTACTTACGTGTCACTCCAAATACTTACTCCGTTGATGCACTAGTTCAAGTAGAAGACAGTAAGGGAGCTTCTGCTGCACTATTAGGGGATCTGTCCAATATGATTGAGCAAAAGTCCCCTGCTCAAGCCGAAATTGAAATTTTAAAATCTCGTTTAGTATTGGGTTCAGTCATTAAAGACTTGCATCTGAATATAAAAATTTCCAGCACAGAGAATACTTTTAGTCATCGCTTATTAAGCGATACTGAATATAAAACTGAATATAATAAAAAATCAGTTATCTTTAAGGATGGGCTTAAAAGTTTTGAAATTCGTACATTAGAAATTCCAGCGTATTACCTAGATAAAACCTTACATCTTAACTTTGATAAGCAATCTTTACGTTTAACTGATCCAACAACTGAAGAAGTTATATTAAATGTTCCTCTTAATCAGCTAAACCAAGTTGCAGGACCACATGGATCTTGGAAAGTTGCGATCTTCACAAAAAACCAGTTTGATACAACTTATAACATTAAAAACTTATCTATTCCTGCTGCTGTAAATGCGATTAGTTCAAACTACTCAGTTGCTGAACGTGGAAAACTTACAGGGGTGTTAGGTCTAAACTACCAAGGTCAAGACAAGGAACATATTACCAAAGTTCTAAATGCAATTTTAGCAACTTATAGTGCACAAAATATTGAACGTCGCTCTGCTGAGTCTGCTCAAACATTAAAGTTTTTGGATGAACAACTGCCAGATCTAAAAAAACAACTTGATGATGCAGAACGTCAGTTTAATAAATTCCGTCAACAATACAACACGGTTGATGTGACTAAAGAATCTGAGTTGTACTTGACTCAAAGTATCACCTTAGAAACTAAAAAAGCTGAGTTTGAACAAAAACAAGCGGAAATGGCGGCAAAATACACCGCTGAACACCCTGCAATGCGTGAAATTAATGGACAGTTGGGTGCCATTAATAAGCAAATTGGTGAACTCAACAGTACGCTAAAACAATTGCCAGATGTACAACGTCAATATTTACAATTGTACCGCGAGGTTGAGGTAAAAACGCAGCTTTACACTGCTTTATTAAACTCTTACCAACAGCTTCGAATTGCAAAAGCTGGTGAAATTGGCAATGTACGTGTCGTTGATACTGCTGTTGAACCAGTTGAGCCAATTAAACCTAAAAAGTTACAAGTCCTTATCTTATCTTTATTCTTAGGCGGTTTTATAGGAACATTAATTGCCTTGTTACGTAATATGTTACGTACAGGAATTAAAGATTCTGGACAAATTGAGAATGAACTGGATTTACCAGTTTATGCAACAGTTCCACGCTCTCCAGTTCAAGAAAGTCGCATCAAGATTTTAAAGAAGAAGAAGAGTATTCCTATTCTTGCTGTTAAAAATAGTGATGATATTGCAATTGAGAGCTTACGTAGTATCCGTACTGCGATTCACTTTGCATTGGCGAGTGCGAAAAATAATATCATTATGATTGCAGGCCCGTCACCAGAAGTAGGTAAATCCTTTATTTCGACTAACCTTGCAACAATTTTTGCACAAGGTGATAAGCGTGTGTTACTGATTGATGCCGATATGCGTCGTGGTTATATGCACAAATACTTTGATGTTGACGTAAAGCCAGGTCTTTCTGAATTATTAAGTGGGCAAGCTGATCTTCAGCAGGCACTTCACAAAACTCAAGTTGCTAACCTTGATGTGATTACACGTGGTAAGAGCCCAACAAATCCTTCAGAAATTCTAAGCTCAAACCAATTTAAAGAATTACTTGAGCAGCTACAAAGTCAATATGACCACATTATTATTGATACTCCACCAGTGCTTGCTGTAACTGACGGTATTATTATTTCGCAATATACTGGTGTGAATTTAATTGTTGCTCGTTATGCTAAATCACAAATGAAAGAACTTGAATTAACACTTAATCGCTTTGAACAAGCGGGTGTTAAAGTCAACGGCTTTATTCTTAACGACATTCAACGTGCTAGCGCGGGTTACGGTTACGGCTATAACTACGCTTACGCATATAAAGCACAAAAAGAAGATTAAGCGTAAAATCATAAAAAAACCGGATCAAATGATCCGGTTTTTTTATGATTTTTTAAGCTTAAGCACATTAAAACTAACTAAAATATATAAAAAACCACTCGTTTTTTTTCTTAAACATTCTATGCTTAAGCATGCTAAGATCAAAAGCAGCCTTTTTAGACTCAAATGATTATTTTTGGAACCTTTTATGAGTAAAGCCTTACCCATTGCTGTCGCTGTAGTTTTAGGCGGTGCTGCACTTGTACCAGTATATTATGCAAGCCAACATCCGACCACAGAAGTCGGAAGCAAGGCAAATAAAAATGCCACCCCAATTGAAAAAATTAGTTATGTTCTTGGATATGAAGTTGCTCAGCAAACTCCACCTGAGCTAGATACAAAATCATTTGTGAAAGGGATTCATGATGCTCGCAGCAAGCAGCCAAGTGCTTATACTCAAGAAGAGTTGAAAGCTGCTGTAGGCGCTTATGAAAAAGAATTGCAGCAAAAAATGCAGCAACAGAATAAACCAGAACAAGCTGCTGGTGCTGCTCCTGAGTCTGCCGATGCTCAATTCCTTGCAGAAAATAAAACAAAAGCTGGCGTAAAAACTACGGCGTCTGGCTTGCAATATATCATTACTAAAGAAGGCACAGGTAAACAACCTACTGCACAGTCTATAGTTAAAGTACATTACGAAGGCCGTTTAATTAATGGTCAGGTTTTTGATAGTTCTTATAAACGCGGTGAGCCAGTTGAGTTTCCACTCAATCAGGTTATTCCAGGCTGGACTGAAGGACTTCAATTGATGAAAGAAGGCGGTAAAGCGACGTTCTTCATTCCATCAAATCTTGCCTATGGCCCTCAGGAAGTTCCTGGCATTCCAGCAAACAGTACACTGATTTTTGATGTAGAACTCATTTCAGTGAAATAAAAACATTCAGGAGAGTAGAACACTACTCTCCTTTTTTTTGGAAAACGGCATGAAAAAAATTGGTCTAATTATTGCAACATCAACAATGAGTTTATCTGTTTTTGCTGCAACTCCTATAACGAATAAAAGCCCAGCAAAAGAACAATTTAGCTATAGTTATGGCTATTTGATGGGCCGTAATAATACTGATGCATTAACAGATCTAAATCTTGATACTTTTTACCAAGGTCTTCAAGAAGGCGCACAAAGTAAAACAGCACGCCTAACTGATGAAGAAATGGCAAAAGCGATTAATGACTATAAGAAAACCTTAGAAGCCAAACAACTCGTCGAATTTCAAAGAACAGGGCAACAGAATGCTCTGGCTGGTACAAAATTTCTAGCTGACAATGCAAAAAAATCAGGTGTAATCACGACTAAATCTGGTCTTCAATACCAAGTATTAAAAGAAGGTAATGGTCAAAAACCGAAAGCCACATCTCGTGTTAAAGTAAATTATGAAGGTCGTTTACTAGATGGGACTGTATTTGATAGTTCTATTGCCCGTAATCATCCAGTTGAGTTTCAGCTCAGTCAAGTGATTACAGGTTGGACAGAAGGTCTACAGACCATGAAAGAAGGCGGAAAGACTCGCTTCTTTATTCCGGCTAATCTTGCTTATCGTGAGGTCGGTGCTGGCGACAGTATTGGCCCAAACAGTACTTTAATTTTTGATATTGAATTACTACAAGTTTTACCGAAATAAATTCATTAGATATAAAAAAAGCGATCATTTAAGATCGCTTTTTTATTTTTAGTGTTTTAAGTCTCTAGGACGAAAACCTGTAACAACGAGAGCAACCAGATAAGCAACTACGCCGACGACACATAATCCAACCACTTCGGCAACACGTAACCACTGTGAAAGTTCACCGTTGTACCAATTTAACGCAAACCAAAGCGCTGCAATCATGGCAAGGTTCGCCAAACCATATTGAAGTCCTAATTTTTTCCAATGCGAATCAAATCGGAAAATATTACGTTTATGTAAATAGAAGTAGAGTAAACCCGCATTCACTAAAGCCGAGCCTGAAGATGCCAATGCAAGTGCCATATGCTCTGCATGCCAATCAATCAATTTAAAGAAACCAATAAATACAACGTTTAAAATAGCATTCGCTGCAACTGACATTAAACCGACACGTACTGGTGTTTTGGTATCTTGCTGTGCATAGAAACCAGGTGCAAAGACTTTAATCAACATAAATGAAATCACGCCTGCACTCATACATTGCAGTGCTAGAGCTGTCATTTGTGTATCACGTAGGTCAAACTCGCCACGCTGGAATAATGCCTGAATGATTGGTGTAGAAAGCATAAATAAAGCAATACTTGCTGGTAAACCAACCAATACAATAATTTTTGCAGCCCAGTCGATCATACCGCGGAACTTTGCTTGATCTTGTTCTGCATGACGAGCAGAAAGTGAAGGTAAAATCACTGTACCAATCGCAACCCCGATTAAACCTAACGGCAACTCAGTCATACGCTCTGCACTGTAGAGCCAAGATACTGAACCATCTTGCATGAAAGATGCCCAAATCGTATTTAATAATAGGTTAATCTGGGTAACAGATACCCCAAATAATGCTGGAAGCATTAATTTTAAAATACGCTCTACACCTTCATGTTTAAAATCAACTTTAGGTGGGATCAGCAGGTTTTTACGCCATAGCTCTGGAATTTGTATCGCTAACTGCAAAACACCCGCCACAACAACTGACCAGCCTAATGCTTTGATCGGTTCAGCCATATACGGCGTAAGCCACCATGCCCCGGCAATCATCGCGACATTCAGCAACACTGGTGAAAAAGCTGGTGAAGCAAACGAACCATAACTATTTAAAATACTGCTGGCAAAAGCTGTCAGCGACATAAACAATAAATAAGGGATGGTCAGACGAAACATGCTGACTGCTAAATCGAACTTTTCAGGATCGCTATGGAAACCAGGTGCGTACATATAAATGATTGCAGGGGCTAAAACCATAGCAACAAAAGTTAGTAGTGTCATGACTGTTAACAAGCAGCCAAATACCCGACTAATCAAAATCTGCACTTCAGCGTGTGCTCGGCCTGTTTTATATTCAGTTAATACTGGAATAAAGGCTTGAGAAAAGGCACCTTCGGCAAACAATCGTCGAAAGAAGTTGGGAATACGAAAAGCGACGACGAAGGTATCGAAATCTTTACCCGCACCAAACACGTTGAGCAATACGACGTCACGCACTAACCCTAACACTCGTGACAACATCGTCATTGCACTGACAATAAAAGTCGATCGCCACAATGCCATCGTACTCACCTACAGCTATATTCGAAAGACGCTATTGTAATGAAACTAGAAAATCTTTTCGTTGTGAAATGATGAATGAACTCAACTTTTTTTCTGAGCAAGTAATTGTCTAAAGTGCTGCCATTTAAAATAAGGCCCTGGATCAGTTTTTCGGCCGGGCGCAACATCTGAATGTCCTGTAATATGGTTTTTAATTTCAGGATAAGCCTGACGAATGGCAGTAACGACGTCGGTTAATACATCGTATTGTACTTCTTCAAAGGGCAAATCATCACTTCCTTCAAGCTCTATCCCAATTGAATAATCATTGCATTCTACTTTGGCTAAATAACTCGAACGCCCTGCATGCCATGCCCGATCGTTAAAATTAACAAACTGAAGGACTTCTCCACTACGTAAAATCAGCAAATGCGTAGAAACCTGCATCCCCTCAATAGTTTGAAAATAAGGATGAACTGACCAATCTAATTTATTTTGAAAAAACTGCTCAATATATCCGCCTCCAAATTGAGATGGCGGCAAACTAATATTATGAACCACAATCATTTGAATTTCGGTACCAGTCGGACGCTGGTTAAAATTTGGAGAAGGGATTTGTCTCGCCCCTTTTAATTGCCCATCTATAACTTCATACGGTGTAATTTGCTTCATTGAGATGCCAATAAATTGCTTGCCAATTGTTTTAGTTTAAAGCAGTTATCTTCTTTTCAAAGTAGTAAATGCGATTGTTTATCGCGATTAATCTGATAAAACAGCTTATTTTTAAAGTCGACGGTGCTAATATATCGCAAGTTTTAGGGTCATCTACAAAATGGAAACCGTATGAGCATACCTCAATCTTTGCTTGAACAATCAATTCAAATCAATATTCAGCAAGCATTACAAGAAGATATTGGGGACGGTGATATTACCGCTATGCTCACACCCGAAGATGAGCAAGCCACTGCGACCATTATTAGTCGTGAAGATATGGTTTTAGCTGGACAGCCTTGGGTTAATGCACTCATCTCAGCCTATGACAATACGGTGCAGGTAACTTGGTTAAAACAAGAAGGTGACCGTGTTGCTGCAAATGAGGCATTTTTAAAACTTGCAGGTTCTGCACGTAGCTTACTTACTGTAGAGCGCCCTGCTTTAAACTTTATTCAGACTTTATCGGCGGTTGCAACGAAAACTGCTGAATATGTTCAACAGCTCGAAGGTTTAAATACAAAACTTCTCGATACACGCAAAACCTTACCGGGCTTACGTATTGCACAGAAATATGCTGTGGCTATTGGTGGTGGTCAAAACCATCGTCTAGGTTTATTCGATGCGTTCTTAATTAAAGAAAACCATATTATGGCGGCTGGTGGTATTGCTCAGGCAATTGCCAAAGCCCATCAAATTGCACCGGGTAAACCCGTTGAAGTCGAAGTTGAAACTTGGGATGAGCTAAACCAAGCGCTCGAAGCTGGGGCAGATATTGTTATGCTTGATAACTTCAGCCAACAGCAGATGATTGATGCCGTTAAACATGTTGCAGGCCGTTGTAAGTTAGAGGCATCAGGTAATATCACCATTGAAAACTTGCGCGAAGTTGCCACTACTGGCGTTGACTACATTTCTATGGGTGTACTGACTAAAGACGTTAGAGCTGTTGATTTATCAATGCGTTTTAATGCTTAAATAAAGTCTACATCGTTACTAGTATTTTTTTGCGACTTGGTCATGTCTGCCGCTTGTGTTTTTTGCCATGCTGACTGAGTCGCTTGCGCCTCACCATCACGTGGGTCAGCAGCCATTAAAACAAATGTCACTACTGCTAATAATACAATAAAACCTTGTAGCATAAATTTTCCCCATTACTTTAAAAAAATCAGGGTTCCAAGGTAAAAGATAAATATGATCAGGCTTAGGAGGTTGTGTTACAAAAGGTAAGTCTTTATTTTTATTATTCATCTACACCACAAGATAGTACCTCTCTTCATTTATATTTCCCAACATTAGATTGTGTGAGATGTCATCTACAACCTGCCCAAAATCTATAAATATATTGTTTTTGCAATAAATCAGATATATGCAGAAAGAGAACAGGTTTTGTAGATGACAAATGCATTTGGTTACTTTGGGCAAAACCAAAGTAACGAATTAGCTACTTCCACTGGATGAATAAATGATAAGACTCCGTCGTGCTAGCTAATTTAAAATAAATTATTAACCCAAAACTTCAGCTTAATCACTCATCCATTACACTAAATAACCCATATATGGATCAGAAATTGAATCTTCTTGGGTTTCAATACGGCCAGCAAAGCGACGGCTAAAAGTAGTATCATCAGCTAATGTCACAGTGAAGTCGTACCAACCACCAAATTCAGACATATCCCAAACCAGTTCTTTTTCAGAATGATCTGTTTCTATGGTCCATGTCTTATTTGCAAGATAAGCATTTGCTTTGACTGTCAGCTTGACAGACTTATTACCATCATGACGCACTTTTAAATACAAATTCGCATCACATGCTTCCACACACACTCTAATTTCCGGCAATGCTTGAGTCTGGTTAGCTTGGCTTAAATTACCTTTAAAAGCACGATGGAAACCATTTGGACCAAGCACCCATAAATCGTACTGCCCAGTTGGAGCATTCCAGACATCATCAAGCTGTTTACCTGCCTCAACCATATAACGACGTGGAATTGCTGCAAGATCTAATCGGTTATAGACATGGAAAACCGCTGCTTGCTTACCTGTATTTGAGAACATCAGTTTTACAGTCTTTTGTATTGCATCAACTTTAGCACTGGTATGCAAAATATAAGGCAAAGCACGTGAAGGTCTAATGCCCATTTCCTGCTGTGCAAATTGTTGCTGGCTTGGAACCGGAACTTGTGGCAATAAAGCTTGAGCCACGCGAATAGCATCGGCTTCTGCTTTTGTTTTCTTACCGTCTAGTTCAGAGACAGGTAAAAGGTTCGGGGTTTTAAAATCAAAAGCTGTAGTCAAATCACCACACACGGCACGGCGGTATGGACTGATATTTGGTTCTTGCACACCAAAGCGTTTTTCCAAGAACTGTAAAATAGAGGTATGGTCAAAGACTTGAGAGTTTACCCATCCCCCACGACTCCACGGTGAAATCACATACATTGGAACGCGCACACCCGGTCCATAAACACGCCCATCTGTTGCGGGTTGAGATTTTGCCGTAGCAACTGCTGGATGATTAAAGTACTCATAAGACACTTGTTGGTCACTTAAAGTCGTTTTCCCCTGAACTACACCTTTTTCATCTTTAGATGGTGCACTTGGTGAAGGAATATGGTCAAAGAAGCCATCATTCTCATCAAAGTTCACCAATAAAACCGTCTGGCTCCAAACTTGAGGATTTTCAGTTAAAGCATTTAGTACTTCTTGCATATACCAAGCGCCCTGTACAGGACTAGATGGCCCAGGGTGTTCGCTATAGGTTGCAGGAGCAACTAACCAACTCACTTGCGGCAATTTACCTTGTGCAATATCAGCTTTAAAAGTTCCTAAAAAACCACCATCAGACATAGTATTGGCAATACCTTTGTAAAGTGGCTGTGTTGCATCAATCTTTTCATCGTATGCAGGGCAAACGAGAACATCATTACTTACAGGTTGCCCTGACTGCTCATTTGCACGGCGGTACTGTTTGAAACCAGCTAACGGGTTATCTGTAAAGTTATCTGGCATGTTTTGGTAAACTTTCCATGTCACGCCAGCCTGCTGTAAGCGCTCAGGATAGGTCGTCCATTCATAGCCTTCTGTTGATGGTCCAATACCATCAAATTCATTTACAACACTGGCAACGCCTGCACCTGTAGGACCATTGGTTCCAGTCCAGATAAACTTACGGTTTGGGTTAGTTCCCGCATGCATGGCACAGTGGTAAGCATCACAAATGGTAAAAGCATTAGCTAAAGCAAACTGATATTCAACTTCCTGTTTTTTGTAGTACCCCATCGACTGCGGCTTTTTATAAGCGACCCAATCGCTCATTCGGCCATTATCCCAAGCGGCTTGGCCATCAGACCATGAATGCGGCGTACCTGAAACACGCTGCGCATTTCCTAAGCGGCTATCCAAATGATAAGGCAATATTTTATTTTTTTTCGCATCATATTGCTCCCATACTTTCCGGCCTTCGGTCATTGGAATGGTAAAGCGGTCGCCAAAACCACGTACACCTTTTAGTGTTCCAAAATAGTTATCGAAAGAGCGGTTTTCCTGAGTCAAAATCACAATGTGTTTAACATCTTGAATAGTTCCACTTTCAACTTTGGCATCAATAGCTAAGGCTTTTTGAATACTAAGCGGGAAACTCGCTAACGCTGCTGTCCCAAACATAGTTTTTGTAGAATTTAAAAGAAATTCGCGACGGTTCATTAGTTCTATCCTGAGTTCTTATTATGGTGCACAGTGCATTTTGCAATTACTGGTTGGCGGTGTTGTTGGCGATGAATTGTCTGAGTCGTTATCATCGTTACAAGCACTGAGCATCAGTGCTAAAGAGGTAATTAGTAGAAGTGAAAGTTTTCGCATTGGTTTTTTCCAAACGGTTTAAATGCGAACTACTAATAAAGCGTAAAAGTGACAGGCAAGTGATGTTTTTATGTCGATTTGATGAAGGCATAAAAAAACGCACCCGAAGATGCGTTTTTGAGAAAGCGTAAAATTACCAGCCTAAAGCTTCTTGTTGCTTTTTAACTAGCTCGGCAATTCCCTTTTCTGCCATTTCTAACATGTCATTGCTTTGTGCACGAGTAAATGGTTTATCTTCAGCTGTACCTTGAATTTCAATAAATTCGCCAGCTTGTGTCATCACCACGTTTAAGTCAGTTTGACAGTTCGAATCTTCTTCATAACAAAGATCAAGTAACACTTCGTCTTGATAAATACCAACAGAAATTGCAGCAACTAATCCTTTAAGCGGATCATGCTTAATTTTCTTTTGAGATAACAAAACATTCATAGCATCAACCAATGCTACAGCCGCACCAGTAATTGCTGCCGTACGTGTCCCACCATCTGCCTGAATCACATCACAGTCGATGGTAATCGTGTTTTCGCCAAGCTTCTTCAAATCAACCATAGCACGTAAGCTACGACCAATCAGGCGCTGGATTTCCTGTGTCCGGCCCGACTGTTTACCACGCGCTGCTTCACGGTCACTACGGGTATGGGTTGAGCGCGGTAACATGCCATATTCAGCAGTGACCCAGCCCTGTCCTTTTCCTTTCAAAAACCGTGGAACCGAATTATCGATACTTGCAGTACACAATACTTTGGTATGACCAAACTCAACCAGAACTGAACCTTCTGCGTAACGGGTATAGTTACGTGTGATTTTCACTTCACGTAACTGGTCTAATTCACGTTGGTCAATACGCATAATCCTTCCTAACTTCTCTTAAATACAAATCTGGGTATAGTATAGCAAAGGATTTTGACAGGTTGAGTTTATTCCCTACTTTCAAATGTAAGTCTGCACTTTTAATGACTCAAAAATAAAAATAGCCCCTTAAAAGGAGCTATTTGGAATGTCTTAAATAATGATCTATCTTTATTAAGCAGCTTTGCCAAACATGCCCTTCACCGCCTCAACAAAAGTCCGCTTGGTCGCCACCAAACGATCAACCATATTATCAGGCAAAGAGTGAACAGCCAGACGTTTATACACACTCACAATCTGAGATCCAAAGGGCGCGGTATTGTACTGTTGACCAAACTCTGCACAGACTTCACGTACTTTAGGTGCCATCTCTTGATAGCGGTTGGCAGGTACATCAGGAAACAAGTGATGTTCAATTTGATGACTCAAGTTACCACTCAAGAAATGCATGATTTTACCGCCAGTAAAGTTTGCTGAACCACGAATCTGACGCAAATACCACTCTGCTTTGGTTTCATTATCAATATTGTCAGTGATAATTTCAGAGTCTTCTGTGAAATGACCACAATAAATCACGGTCGATGCCCAGTAGTTACGAATCAAGTTAGCAAAAAAGTTACCCGCCAATACTGGCAAGAACATTGGTCCTGCAATTAGTGGGAACAACACATAATCTTTCCCAAACTGACGTACCATTTTTTTACGTAGATTTTTAGATTCTACATACACTTCTTTCCAAGTTTTGGTGCCATCAAACAACACTTTTTCCATCTCTAGACGTTGCAAAGCTAATAGCCATTCAAAACCCGTTGACAATACAAAACCCATTGGCACGTTGAATAAAAAACGGGGTTCCCACTTTTGCTCACGGCTCATGCGCATCACACCATAACCGCTAATATCATGATCCATGCCAAACACATTGGTATAGGTATGATGCTTATAGTTATGGGTATATTTCCAGTCTTCACCCGTACACACCGTATCCCAGTCATAGGTTGCACCGTTAAGTGCCGGATCATTTAACCAGTCAAACTGACCATGCATCACATTATGACCGAGTTCCATGTTTTCAACGATTTTAGATACGCCTAGCATAGCGGTACCCAACAACCATACTGGTGGAATCCAACCACCAAACATCAACATGCCACGTGATGCAATTTCGGTGTAGCGTACAAAATTACGTACTTTGTAAATATATTTTGAATCTTCTTCCCCGAGATCTTTCATCACTTCAAGACGAATTTCTTCAATACGGCGACCAAAAGCTTCTGTTTGCTCTGGGGTTAAATGTGCCGATTTTGATGTTGCTTTAATTTCCACTGCCATATTCATAAGGGTATCCTCAAATCTCTTTTATGTTTGTTTTTATAGATCAATCGTGACTGGGCTAAGGGCTTGGTTCACGCATAATTTAATTGCACGATTGGGTTGATCGTCAATTTCACCTGTTAAGATATTCTGGGTGACACCACTGACTTTGGTACACGTACATTGGTTGCATACACCCATACGGCAACCATGTTGCGGACGTAAGCCTGCTTGCTCTGCACTGCTTAATAACGTTGTCGTGGCAAGAAAGTTTTGTTGCGAACGACGGAATATGATTGGTTGTGCTTCATTAGACTGTTCGATTTGAACAGGCATGAAAAACTCTTGATGAAGCTGCGACTGAGCATCTTGCTGCGCATAAATTTCTTTTGCCTGTTGCATCATGCCGTGGTGTCCACACACGTACGTTGCAGTCTGCGCGTAATCAGGAACCAACTTTTGCAATAGATCTTCAGTTAAATGCTGCTTTTGTGCAGTGGTATTAAAAAAATGATATTTAAGCTGTGGATGCTTTTCTGCCAAAGCTTTTAATTCAGCATGGAAAACTTCAGCACGGTTGAAATAAATCACGTGAATCTGTTCAAGCTGCTGTTTCAACGCTTGCTGCAATAATGAATAGATCGCAGTAATTCCACTACCTGAAGCAATTAAAATAGCTGGCTGTTGACCTGAATGTAGTGTGAATTCACCTTGTGGCTGTGAAATTGTAACACTCTCACCAACATGTAACAGCTGAGCTGCACTAGACACCAAGCCCTGTACTTTAATACCTAAAGAGATCTCGCCTTCACTCGTCACTTCAATAATTGAATAACTACGCTGTTGGTAAACTCCATCTATAAGTAGAGTTAATAAAATACTTTGCCCAGCACGTACCTGATCGAATTTAAAGTTACGATTCGGTTTAAGCTTAATGAGCACCATATCGGTATGAAGAGACTGAACTGCGGTAACTTTGGCAAGTACCCGTTTCCAAGCCCAAGTCACGTTAATTTTCTGCAAAACAAAATCAACGAAATCTTCTCGAACCCAATGTGGCTGATAATTAAGTGTTGCGTTCATACGTTCCTCTTTTGTATCTGGCTATTTATTTGAGTGAACACATGTTCGTATAGTGAACATATGTACACTATATTTATAACTGTTCACTCAGTCAACACTTGTTCACTATTTTTTTTATGAAAGTTTGCTCTTTTTTGTTAGACTCTGGCTCACGGTTTAAATAGGCTCTTTTAATGTCGATACGGGATGAACGAAAACAGCAAAGTCGTCAGGCACTTCTCGATGCAGCCTTGCATCTGAGCACGTCTGGGCGTTCGTTCAGTAGTATCAGTTTGCGTGAAGTTGCACGTGAAGTTGGTTTAGTACCGACAGCGTTCTATCGTCATTTTCAAGACATGGATGAACTTGGTAAAGAACTGGTTGATCAAGTCGCACTACACTTAAAAAGTGTTTTACATCAATTGGGCCAAAGTTATTTACAACATAAATCGACCAAAACTCAAACCAGCATTGAGCTATTTGTTCAGGCGGTAAATCATAGCCCTAAGCAGTGGCAATTTATGATTTCCGAACGTTGGGGAGGTTCAGAAACGGTCCGTGCAGCAATTGCCCGAGAAATCGAATTTCTAATTGAAGATTTAACAACCGATCTCACCAAACTCGAAAATTTTAAACATATTCAACAACCTCAAGACTTAAATGTCTTATCTACAATTTTGACCAACATGTCATTTACATGGGCAATGACGTGGCTCAACCTATCTAAACAATATCAAGACGAGCAGCTCAAACAGCAACAAACTGCCTTTATCGAAAATGCCTCTACACAAGTTCGCTTACTCTTTAGAGGGATTGCAAATTGGGAACGGTAAAAGCGGCAAATGACAAAAAACAGGTTATGTGGTAATACGTAAAGAGAGAAAGAAAAAGGCTAAAAATTTCGAGAAAAGTCTTTTTCTTTTTTACAGGAAGTAAATTATTAGTTAGGCCAAACTGGTGTAGGAATACCTATGAATCTTGATCGTCATACACAGTTTTTGATGCGCAAAGAAAAAATTCTAAGCGTGGCAGAAAAGTTGTTATTAGAAAACAATCAGGAAATTACTCTAGATGAGTTAGTGGCCGAGCTAGATATTGCTAAAGGTACACTTTATAAGCATTTTAGAAGCAAAAATGAGCTTCTACTTGAGCTAATTATTCAAAATGAAAAGCAAATTTTAGAAATTTCTAAAAAATATAATACTGATTTCAAAGAGTACGCTCCTCATTACATGCTTCATCATTTGCTTACGCCTGGTAAAACGATTCTATTGCATCAACTTGAAGAAAGTCTGACGATGACAGAGTCTAAGTTGAAGCATCTTTTCGAAGAACTTTATGAAATCCGCCAACAGCGTATTTTAGCTATTAAGGATATTACTGAAAATTATTTAAAATCATTAAATTATGATATGTCGATTCGTGACTATTTGTCTTATATCTGGTCACTGACTTATGGCGCATCACTTCTTTTGAATTCTACTTACTATCAACGCTCGATTGGTTCTCGCCAGAAACTCATTAATCTATATATTAACCAAGCTTTATCCCTACCTACACAAACCGCTAATTTTGATGTTTTAAATTTTCAAATTGATGATGAAAACCAGTAAAATTAATTGAAATATTTTGTGATAATTAACGATAAATTAAATATAAAAATGGGCTTCAAATGAAGCCCATTTTTGAAGTAAAGCCTAAACAACTTATTTGGCTTTACGTTCTTTCTCAATTAAATAATTAAGAACTTGAGTGACTTTACCATCTTCACCCTGCACAACATATTTACCATTTACCACTACAGCAGGTACACCTGTTAATTGGTACTGCTGAGCAAGTTTATTTGACTCTGCAACTTTTGCAGTCACAGCAAATGAGTTGTAAGTGCTATTAAATTTCTGTTCAGGCACGCCATAACGAGTGAAGAACTTCGCAGCAGAAGCCTGATCAAAAATTTGCTGCCCGTTCACCATAATCGCATGGAACAATGGTAAATGCGTGCGCTTACGTACACCTAGTGCCTCAGATGTATAATATGTACGCGCCCCTTGTTCCCACATTTTATTCATTGCAGCTGGTGTACGTACAAAACGTACATCTTTAGGAATCTGTTTTAACCACGTTTGCATATGCGGTTCAAGTTTAAAACAGTGTGGACATCCATACCAAAAGAATTCTCGAACCTCAATTTTCCCCGGAACTTCCACTTTGCCTGGATTGGCAATCACGGCGTAGTCTTTACCAGCAACAAAATCTGCTGCCATTGCACTACCCGATACGGCCATAATTGCTGCTGTCAAACCACCCAAAACCAAATTTTTCATTGTTACAGCTTTTCCTCTAAGTTGTTATGCATTAGCTTATGCCCTAAATATAAAACAAATATGCTAAATTCGTTTTGCTTCTGTGAAGTTTTTTATTGGGTTTATCGCTTTTTTCCCAATAATCGCTACACTAACGGCGAACTACATCCAAAAAGATAACTCAAGTTTAGAGGTAGCACCATGTCGCAATTGAATGTTGATTTACAAGAAATCGCAAAATTTGAAGCACTTGCTGCCAAATGGTGGGATCAACATTCTGAATTTCGCCCACTTCATCAAATTAATCCACTACGTTTAAACTGGATCGATGAACGTGTAGGCGGTCTTGCTGGTAAAAAAGTACTTGATGTCGGCTGTGGCGGCGGTATTTTGGCCGAGAGCATGGCACGTCGTGGGGCAGATGTACTGGGCATTGATATGGGTGAAGCACCGCTCGCTGTAGGGCGTTTACATGCTCAACAAGACAATGTTCAAAATATTGAATATCGCCAAGTTCCTGTAGAAGAATTAGCACAAGAGCAAGCAGGCCAATACGATGTGGTGACTTGCATGGAAATGATGGAACATGTTCCAGATCCAGCGTCTATTGTAAGAGCGTGTCAGGCTTTGGTTAAACCGGGTGGCCATGTGTTCTTTTCAACCATTAACCGTAACCCAAAATCTTATTTATTTGCCATTATTGGTGCAGAATACGTATTACGCATGTTGCCAAAAGGCACTCACGATTATCATAAATTTATTCGCCCTTCTGAAATGGCCCATGACATTCGTAATGCAGGCCTTACTTTAAAAGAAATGACTGGACTGCATTACAACCCACTTACCAAGCATTACTGGTTAGCGTCCAATGTCGACGTTAACTATATGGTTCATACAATTAATACAGGTGCATGATGAAAGCTGTTTTGTTTGATTTAGACGGTACTCTTATCGATACAGCGGCTGACTTCATTCGTATTATTCAGCAAATGTGCCGCGATGAAGAACGTCCTGTGGTGGAAGCAGATCTGATTCGTACTCAGGTTTCTGAAGGCGCACGTGCAATGGTTAAATTGGTCTATCCAGAGTTGGATGTGACCAATCCAATTTTCTTGGCGCATCGACAAAACTTTTTAGACCTTTACGGCAATAATATTGTGGTTGATACAGAGCTGTTTGTAGGCATGTATCCTCTTTTAGAAGAGTTAGAAGCACAGCAAATCCCATGGGGCATTGTGACCAATAAACCACGCGGTTTAAGTGAATCTCTTTTAGAAAAGTTAAATCTGACTGAACGCTGTGCAGTTTTGGTATGTCCTGAAGATGTCAGTAAAACTAAACCAGACCCTGAACCGATGTATTTGGCGGCTAAACAGTTAAATATTCCGGCAAATGAAATTATTTATGTGGGTGACCACCCGCGTGATATTGAAGCTGGTCGAAATGCCAACATGTATACTATATTGGCTGCATATGGCTATTTACCAATCGAACACCGTGATGATCTCGCTGCATGGCAGGCCGATTCGATTGTAAATACAGTGACAGAATTACACGATATGTTACGTCAAAAGCTTCCTGCTCTACAGGAAAATCAGCGTATGATAAGTTAACATAAGAGTTTTATAGGCTTTTTTAACAGTTCTTTGTTTTATCAATATAAAAAGAAGGAGGTTTACCAATGAAATATTCAGAATACCAACCTCGTCCGGATCTACTCAAAGATCGAATTATTTTAATTACTGGTGCTGGCGATGGAATTGGGCGAGCTGCGGCTCTGACTTATGCCCTACATGGCGCAACCGTTGTACTACATGGTAGAACCTTAAATAAACTTGAAGTTATTTATGATGAAATTGAAAGTCTAGGTGCCCCACAACCAGCGATTTTACCCTTACAACTTTCGAGTGCTTCTGACCGTGATTATGACTTCTTAGTCGATACACTCGAAAAGCAGTTTGGACGCCTAGACGGTATTTTACATAATGCAGGTATTTTAGGTGAACGCGTTGAGCTGGCACATTATCCATCTGAAGTATGGGATGATGTTATGGCTGTTAACTTACGTGCGCCTTTTGCGTTAACTCAAGCTTTATTACCTCTTTTGCAAAAATCAGAAAATGCCTCTGTGGTATTTACCAGCTCGGGTGTAGGCCGTGAAGCACGTGCTTTATGGGGAGCATATTCTGTATCAAAAATCGCAATTGAAGCTGTCAGCAAAATTTTTGCAGCAGAGCATACCTATCCAAACATTCGCTTCAACTGCATTAATCCAGGTGCAACGCGTACTGCCATGCGTGCCAAAGCCTATCCAGAAGAAGATCCGAAAACTTTACCAACACCAGAGTCGATCTTGCCTGCTTACCTCTATTTAATGGGTGAAGACAGCTTGGCGCTCAATGGTCAAAGTATCGACGCACAGGATTAAAGAGTTAACGATGAAAAGCTAAAGAAAATTACAGCCGATCATCAAATCTGGCTTGCCTATACCTGAAAAGATATATACAAGCCTTTTTTATTATTGATAAAAAACTCTTGATCTATCCGTAATTTTAATTGAACCATTAAATGATCTTCACAGTTTCTCTGCATTTTGCGCGTACAGTATTCAACATGAGAGACATCAGATGTAAACGAGGATGCATCATGAAAAAGTTGTTCACCATCTTAACCCTTTCCATAGCCGTACTCACCACAAGTATGGCGAGCTTTGCTGATCCCCCTTTTGACCGAGGTCACGGCCACAAAGGTCCTAAAGGTGGAGGACCACGTGGTGAGTGGAATGATCGTGGGCATAAATTTGACCGTGATAACGATGAAGACCGTGTTCGTGATGAACGCCGTATGCGAGAAGAGCGTGGTTTTGAACGGCTTAAACAGCATCGCTGGCAGCCTGGCTATGTCATGCCACAGCACTATCGTGGCAATGGTTATAAAGTTGACTATAAAGACAGTAACTTGCCTAAACCTGGCCGTAATCAACAATGGTATAAGATCAATAATGACTATATTTTAGTCGACACTGACTCTAACAGCATTGTCAGTATCCGCGGTTTTTAAAGCGATAGAACCTCGCTATCGCTGAGCAAAAAAGGATAAAGCCTTATGGTTTTATCCTTTTTTTATTACTTATCTATTTTAAAAATAAAAAGATTTTTTACATTTCTTATTTTCTTAATTTCTTCTTATTTCATAGCCAGTTTTCACATTTATTCTTCGCAGCCTCCACGATTTATCTGCAATTGTTCACTAATCTTTAGTTATTGAAATTTAATTTATTATTTGAGGTTTACAATGAAAAAACTAACAACAGCGATTGTTCTTTCAATGACTGGTTTAGTTGCATCAACAGCAATGGCGGCACCTAATGACCATAATCATCATGGCAATTATCAAACACATGAAGTAAAAACGGTTAAAGTGATTAAAAAAGATGACCATCGCAATGTTTGGCGAGCAGGTCAGGTTGTACCACACCAGTATCAACATTCACGTTATGTGATTGATTACCGCCAACATCAAAAATTAACTAAACCGGGTCGCTACCAAAAATGGTACAAGGTGAACGGAAATTATGTCCTTGTGAATGAACAAAGCCATAAAATTATTCGAGTGATTCACTAATTTTAAAAAATTTAAACACCCAAACTTAGATTTGGGTGTTTTTTTATCTAAAACATGCGGCTTTAATCTTTTTTGTTTAGAATCATCTTTATATCTTTTTGCTGTTGATTCGAGATCGGTATGCCAAGCAAGTCTTTAGAAAAGTCGCATAATAACACCCAGCATTATGTACACTGGTTTCGACACTCAGCGCCCTACATTAATGCTCACCGCGATAAAACATTCGTATTAATGTTTGGTGGTGAAGCAGTCCGTCACCCTAATTTCGAACATATCATTCATGATATTGCTTTATTGCACTCTCTTGGTATTCGTTTAATTCTCGTGCACGGTGCACGTCCGCAAATTAATCAAAACCTTAAAGAGAAAGGAATTGAAACCCCGTTTTATGACAACAGCCGTATTACCACGCGTGAATCTTTAAGCTGCGTCATGAGTGCTGTAGGCTCTATTCGCCTAGAAATTGAAGCATTGCTTTCTATGGGCTTAGCGAACTCTCCAATGTACGGCGCTCGAATAGATGTGATATCAGGTAATTTTGTGACTGCTAAACCTTATGGCATTCGTGATGGAATGGATTTCCAGCTCACAGGTGAAGTTCGTTCTATTGATACCGATGCGATTGAGAGACACCTTGATAATCATAATATTGTGCTACTGGGGCCAACAGGTTATTCCACCACAGGTGAAGTATTTAATTTAAGAGCTGAAGAAGTTGCGACTAAAACTGCAACTTATTTAAAAGCAGATAAACTCATTTTTCTTGGGGAACAACAAGGGCTGCTTAATGAAGATGAACAAATATTACGTGAGTTAAGCCCTCATCAACTTGATTACTATATTCAGCAATATCAGGCCAGTAGTCCAACGCTGACTTTACATTTACAACAAGCAAAAAAAGCCTCTTTATCTGGTGTACATCGTGTTCATCTTATTTCTTATGCCTATGATGGCGCACTTCTCGAAGAGTTATTTACTCGAGATGGCATAGGGACCATGATTACCGATGCGCATTATGAAGAAGTTCGCACAGCCCATATTCAAGACGTGGGCGGTTTAATGAATTTATTACGTCCTTTAGAAGAAGAAGGTATCTTGGTTTATCGTTCACGAGAACGTCTGGAGCAAGAAATTAGCCAGTTCGCTGTTATTGAACGCGACGGTATGATTCTAGCGTGTGCTGCGCTCTATCCAATTCCGACTGAATTTAACGAAACTCGCTCTGCAGAAATTGCCTGCGTTGCAGTACATCCAAGTTATCGTAAATCAAACCGTGGTAGCCAAATTCTACAATTCCTTGAAGAAAAAGCTAAAGAACAAGGTATTCGTCAATTATTCGTTTTAACAACGCGTACCGCTCACTGGTTTTTAGAACATGGTTTCCATCAGGTCAGTGTTGATGAGTTACCCAATGCCCGTCAGGCGCTCTATAACTACCAAAGAAATTCTTTAGTCTTTAAGAAACTGCTTCCCTAGCCTTTACTATTTTTAAGATATTCTTATTTCAGATAAGCTTAGTTAAAAAAGTACATCCATAAACGCTATTTATTTATGGATGTACTTTTTTTAAACCCCTATTTTTTAATATCTAATATTTTTTATTTTATTTACAACAACTTAATCACAATTCATCAAACATGTTTCTTTTAGATAAATCATTTTTTTGCATAAGTTTATAGCCTATTGTGTTTAGCTTTTTTTTGCATAAATAAAGACCGAATACTTATTTTTTCTGAAATAAAAATCCCTTTAGGGTATCTGCTCATCCAATTATTTTTCTTTTTCTCTTTCGGGGAGCACGAAACCTCATGGCACTTTTCAAAACCACTTCATGGGCAAAATATTCAGTCATCGCGGCCAGCCTTGCAGGTGTGATGATGCTAAGTGGTTGTGCCAAAAAAGAAGAACAGGCCACCACAACTTTAAATATTGGCTATCAAAAATATGGCATCCTTCCTATTTTAAAGGCTCGTGGTGACCTAGAAAAAGTATTAAAGGATCAAGGCGTACAAGTAAAATGGGTTGAGTTTCCTGCTGGCCCTCAATTGCTTGAAGGCTTAAATGTAGGGAGCGTTTCACTGGGTGAAGCAGGTGAAGCACCGCCTATCTTTGCTCAGGCTGCCAATCCAAATTTAGTCTATGTCGCAAACCAGCCAGCTGCGCCAAAAGCAGAAGCACTGTTGGTACAAAAAAACTCTCCTATCCACTCTATTCAAGATTTAAAAGGCAAACGTGTTGCTCTTAATAAAGGCTCGAATGTTCATTACCTGTTATTGAAAGTTCTAGAAGCCAACAACTTAAGCTTAAGTGATATTCAACCTGTTTATTTACCGCCTTCAGACGCACGTGCTGCCTTTGAAAAAGGTGCGGTAGATGCATGGGTGATTTGGGACCCGTTCTTTGCAGCGGCTGAACACCAAATTCAGGCACGAGTTTTGGCAACAGGTGAAAATTTGGTAAGCAATCATCAGTTCTATTTAGCTGACCGTAAATTTGCCGAAAATAATCCGAAAGTTCTCAATACGGTTGTGCAAACCCTTAACCAGACAACTGAATGGGTCAGCACACATCAGGATGAAGCTGCCAAGCTACTCGAAAAACCTACAGCACTTGAGTTTGATGTACTCAAAACTTCCATTTCACGTATGGGTTTTGGAGTTCAGCCAATATCAGACAAGGTGGCGAAAGAACAACAACAAGTAGCTGATGCCTTTTATGCACAAAAGCTCATTCCAAACAAACTCACCATTCAAGACGCCATTTTAAAACTGAAATAAACCCAGCTTAGGCACGGCTTAAATAACCATATAAATGCTGTGCCTTGCCTCAAGGGGAACAAGGATATCAATATGCAACATCAGTCATTTTTCAATAAAAGTCAGTGGGTCCAGTTAGCTAAACGTATTAGCGCAGTCACTGTATTAGGTTTAACAATTGCAGCACCAGCTTGGGCAATTGATCCAACTGTGAAAGAACTTCGTATTGGTTTTCAAAAAAGCTCTATTAATTTTGCGATTGCCAAACAGCAAAAATTATTTGAACAAGAATTTCCAAATGCCAAAATTACGTGGAATGAGTTCCCTGCTGGACCACAAATTTTAGAAGCTCTGGCTGTGGGTTCACTTGATGTAGGCGTTACTGGAGACACCCCACCAGTCTACGCACAAGCAGCTGGCAAGCCTTTATATTACATTGCTTATGAAGCAGCTAAACCGCTGGCATCAGCAATTTTAGTTCCTAAAAATTCACAACTGAAACAGCTTAAAGACATTAAAGGCAAACGCATCGCGCTGCAAAAAGGTTCAAGTTCACACTACTTACTTGTACAAGCCGTACGTAAAGCAGGCCTAAACTGGAGCGACATTACTCCAATTTGGCTTACGCCTGCCGATGCTCGTGCTGCATTCCAAAAAGGTGCAGTCGATGCATGGGCAATCTGGGATCCTTATTTCGCTTCAGCACAATTAGAAGATCAAGCTCGTATTCTTGCATCAGGTAAAGGTTTAAGCCCGAATTATACTTTTTACTTAGCAGCTCCAAATTTTCTTAAACAACATCCGAAAGCCGTTACAGGGCTCATCAAACAAATTAATCAGGCCGACAAATGGGTTCAAAGCCATCAAGCCGATACCGCAACTGCAATTGGTCAAAGTACAGGATTAAAACCTGCAACCAGTGACTTATTCATTAAGCGTCGTCCACGTCCATCATCGGCAGCGCCACTCAACAGCAAAGTTATTGCTGAGCAACAGCAGCTCGCAGACATTTTTACCCAACAAGGCATCATTCCAAAACCAATCAGCATTAAACAGGCTGTTTGGATTGCCAAGTAATTTCAATAGACATATAGGTAATGCACATGAAAATTTTCTGGTTTATTCCTACTCACGGTGATAGTCGCTATTTAGGTACAAGTAAAGGCGCTCGTCAGGTTGACCATGCCTATATGAAGCAAATTGCTGTGGCAGTAGATAATTTGGGTTATGAAGGTGTACTTATTCCAACGGGTCGTTCATGTGAAGACCCATGGATTACAGCGGCTAGCCTCATTGATGCAACTCAAAATCTTAAGTTTTTAGTCGCGTTACGTCCGGGTGTCACTACGCCAGCTTTGGCCGCGCGTATGGCCGCAACATTTGACCGCTTGTCGAATGGCCGTGTGCTACTCAATCTGGTCACAGGTGGTGATGAGGCTGAGCTACGCGGTGATGGTGTATATGAAGATCACTCAACACGTTATCAAACTGCAAATGAGTATGTAAAAATCTGGCGCGAAATTTTGACACGTTCGCATACAGGTGAAGCATTTACCTTTCACGGCGAACGTTTACAAGTTGATGATGCTAAACTGCTTTACCCACCTGTGCAAAAACCTTATCCACCACTTTGGTTTGGTGGTTCTTCAGATGTCGCTGTCGACCTTGCGGCCGAGCAAGTCGATACTTACCTCACTTGGGGTGAGCCACCAGTAGCAGTTAAACAAAAGATCGAACATGTTCGTGCCAAAGCTGAGGCGAAAGGCCGTAAATTAACTTATGGCATTCGCTTACATGTGATTGTTCGCGAAACTAACGAACAAGCATGGGCAGCAGCTAATGAGCTTATTCAATATCTTGATGAAGCCACTATTGCTGCTGCACAGAAAAAATTTGCACAAATGGATTCCGTAGGCCAGCAACGCATGGCAGCTCTCCACGGTGGGAATCGAGATAAGCTTGAAGTATCTCCAAACCTCTGGGCAGGTATTGGCTTAGTTCGTGGCGGTGCTGGCACCGCACTTGTAGGTGATCCAGAAACAGTCGCTGCCCGTATTCAGGAATATGCAGACTTAGGCATTGATACCTTTATTTTCTCGGGCTATCCACATCTCGAAGAGTCAATCCGTTTTGCAGAGTTAGTATTTCCACTACTACCAATCGAAACTCGTGCCAAACTTGCTCAGCCAAATTTAACCGGTCCATTCGGTGAAATTATTGCCAACAACTATGTTCCAGACGAGAAGAAACAGAATGGTTCCGTCAAGGAGCCTGCATGAGTAAAGCTGAAAGTATTGTTTCACGTGGAACAAAACAAATCGGGCAGCATTTGCTGCCTTGGATTTTCCCAACTGTTCTATTGATTGTTTGGCAAATTGCTTCAAGTTCTGGTCTTTTAGAAAGTCGTATTTTGCCTGCACCCACGGCAGTCATTTCCGCTTTTTGGCACTTACTCATTAGTGGAGAATTATGGCATCACGTCAAGGTAAGTGCTGGTCGTGCTTTGCTTGGACTTTTAGTGGGTGGTGGTTTAGGTCTGCTCTTAGGTTTACTAAATGGCTCTTCACGTTTCGCCTCTACCCTGCTCGATACGACCTTGCAAATGATCCGTAACATCCCAGCATTAGCACTTATTCCACTTGTAATTTTATGGTTCGGTATTGATGAAACAGCAAAATTATTTTTAGTCGCAGTAGGTGTCTTTTTCCCAATTTATATCAATACCTACCACGGTATTCGATCAGTTGACCCTCAATTGATTGAAATGGGTAAAAGCTACGGACTCTCACGTTGGCAACTCTACAAAGAAATTATTCTTCCGGGTGCGATGCCTTCTATTTTAGTGGGTCTCCGCTTTGCTTTAGGTTTGGTTTGGGTATTGCTGATTGTTGCAGAGACTATTTCGGCTCAAGCAGGTATTGGCTATATGACCATGAATGCGCGGGAATTTTTACAAACAGATGTGGTTCTGGTGGGCATTCTTCTTTACGCGCTCTTAGGCAAACTAGCAGATGTTTTAGCACAGCTTTTAGAACGCTATTTATTACGTTGGCACTCTGGATATCAGAAATAAGGGAGCTTAAACATGACAAATCTGAATTTAAATATTAATCAAAATGAAGTGCAGCTCATTCCTGAAAGTCCAACAGAATCACAAGAACCTATATTAGGCGCAGAGATTCTGATTGAGCAACTTTATAAGTTTTATGGCGAGGTAAAGGTTCTTGAAGATCTTGACCTACACATCCAGCCTGGTGAGTTTTTAGCAATTGTTGGTCGAAGTGGTTGTGGCAAAAGTACGTTGCTACGTTTAATTGCCCAACTTGAAAAAGCCAGTTTTGGGGAAATCAAATTCAAATCTGCCCGACATTTGCGTGAAGGCATTACTAACGATGATATTCGAGTCATGTTCCAAGATCCACGTTTGCTTCCGTGGAGAAATATTCTTCAAAATGTTCAACTTGGACTACCAAAGTCGCAACATGCTTTAGCTGAAGAACTACTAGAAAAAGTGGGTTTAAAAGAAAAATCGGGACAATGGCCTTCACAACTCTCTGGTGGACAGCGTCAGCGTACAGCCCTAGCCCGTGCGTTATCTCATACTCCGCGTATTTTGTTGCTTGATGAGCCGTTGGGAGCCTTAGATGCTTTAACTCGTCTTGAGATGCAAAGCTTGATTGAGCGCTTGTGGAAAGAACAAGGCTTTACCGCCATTTTAGTCACGCACGATGTAAGTGAAGCAGTGCAATTAGCTGACCGTATTATCTTATTAGATAAGGGCCAGATCGCTCAAAGTTTCCAAGTTAATTTGCCACGTCCTCGTAAAAAAAGTATTAGTTTTTCCCAACTTGAACAACAAGTACTCGATGCAGTTTTAGCAACATAACCATTCGAGAGGAATTATCTTAATAATTTATAAAAATGCCCATTTTTCGAGCAATAAAGTAGTTATTTTATTGCTCTTTTTTAGGGCGAAATTTAAAAAATATTTCCAAGAATAACAATAAACTAGTTAAATTCTTTATTTTTTGCACAATAGTATATCTATTACGCAAATAACTAGCCGTTTTTTCATTAAAAAAGCAATACACCTGTGCACAAATCAAACAATTTCCCTTACAATGGGGATATTATTTTTTTAATTATGCAGCAGATGGAACAAAAAAAGAGTACCCAAAAGCGCAATCAGCTTCTTGCTGCCGCCCTTGACGTATTTTCAGTCTATGGGTTCACTGGCGCAAGTCTGGATGAAATTGCCCAACTCGCCGAAATGCATAAGTCCAATATTTTCTATTACTACGAAAATAAAGAGTCTTTATATGTAGAAGTGCTCACAACTGTTTTACAAAAATGGTTGGCACCCTTACAAACTTTAGAATCTGAATTAGAACCAGCTGAAGCCTTATCTCACTATTTAATACAAAAAATCGAACTGTCGCGTAGCCAACCGAAAGCATCTAGATTGTTTGCATTAGAAATAATTCAAGGCGCTCCACATATTTTACCTATACTCAAAGGGCCATTAAAAAAACTATTTAAGCGCAAAGCTAAAGTCATCCAGACTTGGCAAGAAGAAGGGAAGATTTCACCAGATATCGACCCAGAATTATTAATCTTAAATATTTGGGGCCTTACGCAAAACTATGCAGATTTTGCCACTCAAATGGAAATGGTCACTGGAAAAACACTGCGTAACCGAAGCATGTTCCAACGCTCAATTGAGCATACAGTACACCTGATGCTCTACGGCGTATTGCCTCGTTAAAACCAAAAAAAGATCGGCAAACTTGCCGATCTTTTTTAGAAATGATTTTGATAAAGGGCCAGAAGTTTTTGGGCACCTAATAATAAATTTTCTTCCCAATCCAAATGGGCAGTGTCATCTGCCCCATCAGTAATATATTTCACTGAAATCAGGCGAACTCCTAATTTATGGCAGACCTTGGCTAAGGCATACCCTTCCATATCAACCACATCACAAGCTACTTTTGGCTGACCCGTTTCAAATGAATCACCAGTTCCACAAACTGCTTTTGGTAAATCAACAAAATGTGATTGAAGGTGAATTTCAGCTGGCAAGTGATCATCTAACGGCGTTACACCTACTTCAAACCCTAACGGTGAAACATCCATATCTCGTTGTACAAAAGTCTTCACCTCGACTAAATCATGTCGATTAAATGCAGAACTTCCTGCTGAACCTAAGTTAATTAAAGTTTTACAACCTGTTTTTTGAATAACCTCAAATGCTTTAAAGGCAGCATTAATCTTGCCAATTCCACTATAATGAACTTCAATACCTGCTTGTTCAAATAAACCTTTAGATTCATTAGGAAGTGCCATAATTAAAGCAATATCAGTGTTCATGCAAAAAGGCTCATATCAGAATTAAATAAAATTAGAAAATAAGTATAAATCAGGTGCAAAAGCTTTTTGCACCTTTTCATGATCACTGCATTTTTTGTTGTAAGGCGATTAAGCATGGAGAAAAGAACAGTTTCCCACTATAAGCTCCTGCTAGCGTTTTCTTCATTACCACGCCCCACATCACTAATAATAAAATACTCAATGCCACAGCCACATATTGTAAAAATACAATTTCAACCTGATGACCTAAATTAAACAGCGCCAAAATAAACACACCGAATGGAAAGGTTAAGCCCCACCAGCCTAAATTAAATGGAATACCAGTTTTGGCATGACGAAGTGTAGTTAAAATTGCAAGGCCGAGCCACCATAACCCGAAACCTAAAAGCACCAAACTGCCCACGATTCCTAAAGCTTGAAAGACATTCGCGAATTGATAAAATCCCACACCTACAAATACTCTTTGTGCCTGCTCACCTAGTAATAATAACCCTAGCGCACCTGTTCCAATTGGGCCTAAAGAAAGCCAGCTAGAAATTGCGAGTTCTTTTTCAGGTAATTGATGCAAAGCCATACGCAACATTAGAATTGTCAAAATAGCGAACGCAGGTAAAACAGAGATTCCCCAAAGTACATAACCAGCCATTAATAAATGAAAGCTATGCATATCTGCTGGTAAATGTGCAACTAACATGCCCACAGAACTTGCTGCTACTTCACAGGCAACTACAGGTAAAAGCCAGATTGCCGTCATGGTATGTAGCTGATGGTTCTGGCGACTAAACATACAAAACGGCACAATCCATGCAATTGCTAGAGCTACAAAGACATCGATGTACCATAAAGCTTGAGCAATATGGATTGCAACTTCACCGTAAAGCCCAATACCGAAGCTTAAGAAACCATTTAGTATGGTAGCTAACCCCATCGGAATAGCGCCTAAAAACAAGCTCATGTTTGGATGCTTAAATATTTGCTTCGCTTCATGAGGGAAAAGCAACCACCGCAATAAATAGAGACCTGAAAAAACACTAAATAGCAAAATATTAAATTGCCATAACCAAGTTGCTAACGTGAATAAAAATGATTGAGCAAATGGAAGCTGAATTAAAATCATACTTACCACACCAGTACCCATAGTCGCTGTAAACCAATTTGGGGTAAAATGTCGTATAACATCTTTGCTTTGATTTAATTGGTAAAAGGGTTTTTTCATCTTAAGTCTCTAATCAAAGAGTGGATGAAGATATAGTAGAGCAAATTATCAATAAGAAAAATTGATTTATATTTATTTAATTCATCAATATTTTAAATATAAAGATATTCATATTGAAAAATAACTGAGTAAAAACACAACAACAAGACGAATCTGTGAGATTATGGCAATATATAGCCCTTGCAAAAATAGCCATATTTTAAGTTCATGAAACTGCTTCGTCTTAATGCGTTATCGCCCAATTTTCAGTTACCCCAAACAGCGGTAACGATTGGTAATTTTGATGGTGTCCATTTAGGTCACCAAGCGATGATTGCTCAACTCAAAAAAATTGCTGCAGCACAAGGCTTAAAAACATTGGTCATGATTTTTGAGCCGCAACCTCTTGAGTTCTTTAAAGGCTACGATGCCCCTCCTCGTATTAATTCACTACGGGAAAAAGTTGAATATCTAACAGAACTTGGGGTTGATTATATTGCGGTTGCTAAATTTGATCAGCATTTCCGTAGTATGAGCGCGTCTGCCTTTGCAGACTTATTAAAAGACAAATTAAACGCGCAAACTTTGGTTTTAGGAGATGACTTTCATTTCGGCAAAGACCGTCAAGGCAACAGCGAATTTTTAAAAGATTACGGATTTCAAGTCACCAATTTACATACGATTGAGCTTGAAGGTGAGCGTGTAAGTTCAACTCGTATTCGTCAGGTACTTCAGGTAGGAAATCTTGCCTTAGCCGCTAAATTATTAGGCCGTCCATACAGTATTACTGGACGTGTCCAATATGGTGACCAGATAGGTCGAACTCTTGATTTTCCAACCATTAATGTTCGTCTCAACCGTCATAAACCTTGTTTAAATGGCATTTATGGCGTTGAAGTCATTTGCGAAACAACTTCGCTAACTGAAAAAGTACTTCAGGATACACCTGAAAAACCGGGAATTGCCGGATATCATGAAAACAGCCTATATGGCGCAGGTCATGTCGGCACACGTCCAGCCATCCAGCAAGAACATCCAGAGTGGAGATTAGAAGTACATTTCCCTGATGTTTCTGCTAATCTGTATGGCTTATTTATGCGGGTGACTTTTCTTCACTATCTTCATGGTGAATTGAATTACCCTTCGCTTGAAGCACTTAAGGCTGGAATTGATAATGACGTGCATCAGTTACGACAATATCGTAACGACACGACACAATTTCCTTTTTAATTCGAATTTTGATTGTAAAACATGTCGGCTCCCAAGCTGATTAAACTGGATGAAAACTTGCATGAGCGATAAGCAAACTCCTGAGAATGCAGTGGACTACAAAGCCACGCTAAACCTGCCGGATACTCAATTTGCAATGAAAGCAAATTTGGCAGTACGTGAAGTGAAATGGTTAGAAGAGTGGTATACCGACAACATTTATCAGCAGATTCGTGCATCGCGTATTGGCAAGAAAAAATATATTTTGCATGATGGCCCTCCATATGCGAACGGTACAATTCACTTAGGCCACGCGGTCAATAAAGTACTCAAAGACGTAATTGTAAAAAGCCGTACTTTGGCAGGTTTCGATGCACCTTATGTTCCGGGTTGGGACTGTCATGGTTTGCCAATCGAGCTAAAAGTTGAAGAAAAAGTTGGTAAAGTTGGCGAAAAAGTTGACGCAGCTACTTTCCGTAAACTCTGCCGTGAATATGCGCTGAAACAAATTGATTTACAGCGTACTGACTTTAAACGTCTTGGTATTTTAGGTGATTGGGATAATCCTTATCTCACCATGAACTACAAACAAGAAGCCGATATCGTTCGTACTTTAGGCTTAATCCAAAAAAATGGTCATATCCAGCCGGGCTTAAAGCCAGTGAACTGGTGTATGGACTGTGGTTCAGCACTTGCTGAAGCTGAAGTTGAATACGAAGATAAAAAATCTGACGCAATTGATGTCGGTTTTGGTATTGTAGATTTAAAAGATTTAAGTGCGCGTTTAAATGTAGACGTTCAAGATCCAACTGATATCGTGATCTGGACCACTACACCATGGACATTACCTGCGAACCAAGCCGTTGCTTTGCACGCCGAAATTGAATATCAATTGGTACAAGTAACGACTGAGCGTGGTAAGCAAAACTTCATTCTTGCTAAAGACCTCGTTGCTTCAGCGATTGAACGTTATAAACTTGAAAAACCTGTAGTTTTAGCGGACTTTACTGGTAGCAAGCTTGAAAACCTTACATTACAACACCCTTTACTTACTGATCGTCAAGTTCCGGTGATTTTAGGTGAACACGTTATCGCAACAAGTGGTACAGGTGCAGTACATACAGCTCCTGGCCATGGTGCAGACGACTATAAAGTAGGTCTTCAATACAACCTTACAGTGGATAATCCAGTTGGTGGTAACGGTGTTTATTTACCAACTGCTCCAATCTATGCTGGTGAGCACATCTATAAAGCCAATCCAAAGATTATCGAAGCTTTGGGTGCTGTAGGCCGTTTATGGGCGCATCAACCAATCAAACACAGTTACCCACATTGCTGGCGCCATAAAACTCCTATTATTTTCCGTGCAACCCCGCAATGGTTCATTAGCATGGATCAAAAAGGTTTACGTGAAGGTGCGCTTAACGCCATTGAAAATGATATCGAGTTTGTACCGAACTGGGGTAAAAACCGTATCGAATCAATGATTGAAGGTCGTCCAGACTGGTGTATCTCACGTCAACGTACATGGGGCGTACCAATTCCATTCTTCGTTCATAAAGATACGAACGAATTACACCCTCGTACACCTGAACTCATCGAAGAAGTTGCACAACTGATCGAACAAGAAGGTATCGAAGCATGGTTCAAACGTGACGCGAAAGACTTCATTAGTGAAGATGCTGAACAATATAATGCTATTCGCGATACCCTCGATGTATGGTTCGACTCCGGTACAACGCATTACGCTGTACTTGAGCAACGTGAAGAATTAGAAAGCCCAGCAGATTTATATTTAGAAGGTTCAGACCAGCACCGTGGTTGGTTCCAGTCTTCTTTATTAACCTCTATGGCAATTCACAATCGCGCACCATATAAAGCATTGCTAACACATGGTTTTACGGTTGATGAAAATGGCCGCAAGTTGTCGAAATCTTTAGGCAACTATATTCCGCTTGAAGAAATCATCAAACAGCTTGGTGCTGATGGTTTACGTTTATACGTAGCTTCTAGCGACTATCGCTATGAAATCGCAGCATCTAAAGAAATCTTTAACCGTGTAAGTGATAGCTATCGTCGTATTCGTAATACATTACGTTTCTTGCTTGCGAACTTAAATGGTTTCAAACCAAGCACAGATGCTTTAGCTGTTGATGACTTAATTGCTCTAGATCAATACATCTTGCAACGTGCAAATGAAGTACAAAAAACAATTATCACTGCCTATGAAGAAATGAACTTCCATGTCGTGTGTAGCGCGTTAACGAGCTTCTGTATTAATGACTTAGGTGGTTTCTACCTCGATATTATCAAAGATCGTCAGTACACCACTAAAGCGGATTCTCAGGCACGTCGTTCAGCACAAACAGCGCTTTACCATATTGTCCAAGCATTTATCCGTTGGATGAGCCCAATCTTAAGCTTTACCGCTCAAGAAGCTTGGCCATTAATTCCAGAACAAACTGAAAAGTATGTATTTACTTCAGAATGGTATGACTTACCAGTTTCATCAAAAGCAAACTTGCTTTCTGAAGAAGACTGGCAAACATTGATTAGCGTAAAATCTGCAGTAAATAAACAGATTGAAGCAGCACGTAACGCTAAACTTGTCGGTAGTAATCTTTCAGCCAAAGTTGAACTTTGGGCAAATGAATCATTACAAACAGTTTTAAATCAACTGGCTGATGAACTCCGTTTTGTTCTTATTACTTCAGAAGTAGTAGTACATCCATTTGCTGAACAAGGTGAAGCAACTGAAATGGAAGGCTTACGTGTACAAATATCTGCAGCTGAAGGTGAAAAATGTGCACGTTGCTGGCACGTCCTTCCAGATGTAAATACACATGCCGATCATCCTGGTTTATGTGGTCGTTGTATTGTGAACGTCACTGGTCGTGGCGAAGTGAGAAAATATGCCTAATTCACAAGCTAAAAAAGGCTTATTCCAGTTTTATCCACACAATCTAATTTGGCTTGGACTTTCTGTCCTTGCCATTGTGTTGGATCAATGGACAAAATGGATTGCAAGTACACATCTGAACTATGCGGATCCAGTGCCTGTGCTTCCATTTTTAAACTGGACACTATTACATAACTATGGCGCAGCTTTTAGCTTTTTATCTGATGCAGGGGGATGGCAACGCTATTTCTTCACATCTTTAGCAGGCTTAGTTTCAGTTCTTTTTGTATTTTGGTTGCTTCGTATGCCTAAAAAAATGGTGGTGCTACCTGTAGCAATCGCTTTAATTTTAGGTGGGGCATTAGGCAATTTAATTGACCGCATTACTTTAGGCTATGTTGTCGATTTTATTCATGTCTATTACCAAAATCATCACTTTCCAGCTTTTAATATTGCGGACAGTGCCATTACCCTAGGTACCATCTTGCTACTCATCGATACATTCTTCCTTGAGAAGCAACGTAACCAAAATTCGGATGCATAATATGACCGAAATTATCCAACCTAACGAAGAAATTCGTATTACAGACGGCTCTAAAGTCGATCTACACTTTTCTGTTGCTATTGAAAATGGTGTAGAAATCGATAATACCCGTAATCGTGAAGAACCAGTTTCTCTTACTATCGGCGACGGAAATCTTTTACCGGGTTTTGAAAAAGCATTATTTGGTTTACGTGCAGGCGACCGTCGTACAGTACATCTTCCGCCAGAAGATGCATTTGGCCCATGGAATCCGGAAAATATTCAAACTTTCGATACGGTTAAGTTTGAACAACGCCCTATTCCTGGCCATATGATTGAGTTTGAAGATAAGGCAAAAACAACCTTATTCGGCGTAGTGAAGTCGGTAAATGATGACATTACAGAAATTGATTTTAATCACCCATTAGCTGGGAAAAATATTACCTTTGAAGTAGAAATATTCAAGGTAACTCCCGAAGGCCAACAGGGCATTAAGCTCATATAAATAAAAAGCCCTCTAAATGAGGGCTTTTTATTGATCTCAACTTAAGAATCCTTACAAATTCTATATTCTCTCGCACCTATATAATGAATTAAGTTATAAGTATAAAAATCCTTGGGGAAAATACATGCTGGTCTATATTATCGTAGGAAGTGTTCGTGAAGGACGTACAGCAATTAAGGTTGCCAATTGGCTAGAAACCACAATTCCAACATTGGGTCTAAACGATTTCCAAACCGAAGTAATCGATTTAAAAGTATGGGATTTACCTCTATTTTCAGGATCTCACCCACCCGCTACTGGTATTTATGATCAACCTAAACAACAAGAATGGGCAAACAAAATTGCTCAAGCAGATGCTTTTATCTTTATTAGCCCAGAATACAACCATGGTTACAGTCCAGCCTTAAAAAATGCTCTCGACTATGTGGGTAAAGAATGGGCTGATAAACCTGCTGCATTTATAGGATATGGTTCAACTAATGGCTCTCGCTCTATCAGCCAAATACGCCAAGTCACCTCAAGTTTAAGTATTATTGATCCAAATGCTGTACTAGAGATTCGGGATATATTTAAACGTAATAAAGATGAGAAATTTGAAGCTAATGAATTTGAAGTAAAAGGACTTCAATCAATTGTTGAGAAGCTACAGAAATATAATTTAGCTTAAATAAAAAGGCCTCTAATCAAATAAAGAGGCCTTTTATTTTTATAAGCTTTTTAAATAATTTACTACGTCTGTATTACTAGCCATTTCTGCAAGCTGTAGTGCTGTGTATTCACTCTTATAATCGACATAAGCTCCCTTTTCGACTAATAGTTTAACCACCTCTAGATGATCATTCTCGGCAGCTGCTTGTAGAGCACTATAACCTTCATCATCCATCTGATTAGGATCTTGTCCTTCTAAAAGTAATTGCTCTACCTGATCTAGATCGCCTAAAGAAGCCCAATAGACCAATTCAGGAAGAGACAATTCTTCATCATCCTCAGGTATTGAAGAGAAGGAATTAATTTTCACGTAAACACCTAAAAATAAGAAACTTCATCATTATTATATTCATAAAATACGGCCAGTTTGCAAATCTGATTCTAAAGCTATTTAAGTATGAAATATTTTCAATTAAACGACTTTAATACTTTAA